>JANYCP010000109.1 GCA_025360265.1 Gemmatimonadota bacterium | reverse complement strand
AGCACCTGCGGCATCGGACCGATCAGGTCGATGTCGTTGGTCGGGACGTAGGCAACCACGGTCGCGGTGCCCATGATGAACATGATCGCGATGAGTGGTGCGGCGATATACACCGAGCGACGGATCGCCCGCGCCGGGGAGCGAGTTTCACCGGCAAGAATCGCCATGTACTCGAATCCGCCGAGTGCACCAAAACCCATCTTGCCGAGAATGTTCAGGTTGAAGAGCGAGAACTCGGGCATCTTTGTGCGGAAGGGATGGAATTCACCCAGGTGGCCCGTTGCAAGTCCGATGAACGGCAGCAGGATCAGCACGCCGAAAATGATCAGCATGAAGACGCCGCCGATGTTGTGCACCCATTTGCCCACCGCCAGGCCAATCGTCGCTGCCACGGCCATCAAGGTGAGAATGACGGCAGAGGAGAGCGCTACAAACCAGGTACTCGATGTCATCCATGCCGCACTCGGGCCCAGCGCGTATGACAAATACGTGGCGCACTGAATGCCGATCTCCGACGTGAACACGATGACATACAACCAGAGGTTCCATGCCAGCAGGAAGCCGACGACCGAGTTGAAACCGAGCTTGGCCCACTGATACAGCCCGCCCTCGAGCGGCATCAGTTGGTTGAGGTAGATCACCACGGCGGCCATCGGCAGGTAGAAGAACACGATCGCCAGGAGCCACAGCACCACATGCGATGGACCGAGCTTTCCCGCGACGCCGATCCAGGTGAGGCCGATGATGAAGAGAATCTGCGTGAGCGCGAGATCGCGAACGCCGAGCTCTTTCTTGAGGTCAGCGCTGTGCGCTTCGACGCGCGCTTCTTCGTTGGCGAGGGTCATGATACCGCCGCTAGCCTTAGGGAATCCCAGAGCCGAGCCCACGCCGCGAGACCTTCGTGCAGGCGGTGCACGCGAAAGAACTCATTGGGAGAATGGAAATCTTCGTCGCCCGTCGAAAACGAAAAATACACCGTGTCCAATTGCATGAGACGTGTGAAGATCTCGGCGAGAGGAACTGTCCCCCCCATCCGGACGATCAGCGGCTCCACACCATACGTCGCCCGGAGCGCGGCCGCGGCCTTCTTCAAAACCCAGTGGTCTCGCGCGATGTGAGCCGGCGGGGCACCATGGTCGGCGGCGCGCGTCGTCAAGGTCGTCCCCGCAGGCAGATGTGCTTCAAGATGTCGTGTCACCAGTGCGACCACTTCATCAGGCTCCTGGTCGGGCACCAACCGGCACGTGATCTTCGCGTGCGCTTCGCTCGGCACCACCGTCTTCTGTCCCGGCCCTTGATAGCCACCCCACATCCCATTCAACTCCAGCGTGGGCCTGGTCCACTGCCGCTCAAGTGTGGTGTAGCCGGGCTCTCCGACGGCGGCAGGAGCACCGACCTGTGCCAGATACCCGTTTTCATCAAATGGGAGCGCTGCAATGTCGGCGCGCGCTGCCGAAGTCAGTTCACGAACGCGATCGTAAAAACCTGCCACGGCAACACGCCCGTTCGCGTCATGCAGCGATGCGATGAGGCGCGCCATTGCATGCAATGGATTCGCAACGCCTCCGCCGTGTCGCCCAGAATGCAAGTCCTTGCCGGCCCCGCGCAGCATCAATTCCAGCCCGGCCAGTCCGCGGTTTGCCACGGTGAGCGACGGTTCGTCGATACGCCACATCGCGCCGTCGGCCGATATCACGACATCGGCGGCGAGCAGTTCCTTGTGCTCCGCGACAAATGCTTCGAGATGTCGGCTGCCGATCTCCTCTTCGCCTTCGATCAGGAACTTCAGGTTCAGCGGCAACCGCCCCTGCACCGCAAAGAACGCTTCCGCGACCTTGATCGGGATCAGCATCGGTCCCTTGTCATCGGAAACGCCGCGGGCATAGAGTCGACCGTCGCGCAGCGTGGGCTCGAACGGTGGGCTCTTCCACAAGTCGACCGGATCCTCCGGCTGCACGTCGTAGTGTCCATAGATGAGTGCTGTCGGTGCACCGGGCGCACCAAGCCACTCGGCGTACACGATACTCGCGCCCGGCGTCGGCATGATGTTCACGGTGAACGGCCCGGCGTGCTGGAGCTTCGCCGCGACCCACGCCGCTGCCGCGTGCATGTCAGCCGCGTGCGCCGGATCGGTGCTCACGCTCGGAATGGACGCAAACTCGATCAGTTCGCCGAGGATTCGCTCGTGTCCGGCAGTGAGATGCGCGAGTACGGCGTCGACGTCGCTCATCGACCACCGTCAATCGACAATACCTGGCCTGTCACCCAGCCCGCGTACTCCGACGCAAAGAAGAGCACGCCCGATGCAATGTCATCAACCGAGCCCAGCCGCTTCAGTGCGATGTTTTCGATGAGAGCCCGTTGCTTCTCTGCGCCGTACGACTCCCACTGCTTCTCGGTGGTCGGATTGGAGCGCACAAATCCCGGCGCCACGTTGTTGACGGTGATCCCCCAGGGGCCCAGCTCGTGAGCCAACTGACGGGTCAGGCCAATCTGCGCTGCTTTGGCCGACGCGTATGCCTGAATTCCCGTGAGGCTGATCCCCAGCCCGGCGCCGCTCGAAATGTTGATGATGCGCCCGAACTTCGCCGCCTTCATTCCCGGTGCCACAGCCTGTGCGCAATGAAATGCGCCAGTCACGTTGACGTCGAAGATCGCCTGCCACTGCGCCGGCGTAACCTGCTCAAGTGGCTGCCCGACCTGCCCCAGGACGCCGCCGGCATTGTTGACGAGGATGTGCACCGGTCCAGCGGCCTTCGCTGCGTCCGCAACGAAACGGTCGATTGATTCAACGTCACGTATGTCGACGGTGCGCACCGTACAGTTGCCACCAGCTGCCCTGCAGAGTGTTTCCGTTTCGGCGAGCTCGTCAGCGATCACGTCGCATGCCCACACGTTTGCGCCACGCGCTGCGAAGGCGAGCGAGATCGCTCGCCCGAAGCCGTGCGCCGCGCCGGTGACGAGGGCTGTCCTGCCGGTGAAGTCGAGGTTCATGAGGCGAGAGCTTCCATGTTATCGAGTGCTTGCGGTCGAACGCCCCGCTCAATTTCGGTGATCAACGCAACGACTCGCGCGGTGAGAGGCGTCGGCACGCCGACTTCGGCGCCGAGCCGTACGACGATGCCGAGTTGCGCGTCGACTTCTGTCGGTCGCTTGCGCACGGCCAGGTCGCGCCAGATACCACTGTGCGTCTTGGCCGACTTGCGATTGTGTGCAACGAGCGCGTCGAGCGACTGCGACGCCGCGCCAACAGGAGCGGCTGGCAGGTAAGCTGCAGGGTCGAAACCATCGAACGACTCCGGGTGTACACCTCGAGCAAGTGCGACGGCCAGAATCTCCCGGGCAATTGCAATGTAGAGCTGGCGGTATTTGGGGCGCGCGAGGGCATCGGCGATCGAATCGTTGGTGAGCGCGGTCACGAAGAGCATCGCACCATACGCTTCCTTGGCCCAGAGGTACCCGAAGATGTTGGTGGTGGCGAAGGCGCGTTCGTCGAAGTCGCGCCAGGCATCGATACTGGCCAACACGCGAGGCGTGGGACTTGGGATTTGAGGCTGGAACGCCTCGCCGACGGTGACCGTACCCCGTCCGCCGTAGAGAACGACGCCGGGCTCGAGGTAATCGGCGCCGAAGTTGACGAAGGCGCCAACAGTGCGCGCCTCGCCAACAACTTCCGCAATCGTGAATTCGTTGAGGCCGTTCTGCGCTGAGATCACACAACCGGAGTCGCCCAGGTGCGGCAGCAGGGCGCGCACTGCGGACACAGTATGATGCGCTTTGGTCGCGAGAACGATCGTATCCCACGTGCCACGGACCGTATCGGGAGTGAATGCCGGGATCGGCGTGGAGAATTCTTCAATTGGCCCGGCAATCCTGAGTCCCAGGCGATTGATCGCGTCGACGTGCTCGGCCGCGGTATCAACCAGCGTCACGTCGTGACCGGCGCGCAAGAGGTATGCGCCCAGGGTGCCGCCGATCGCGCCGGCTCCCCAGATGAGCGAGCGCGTCTTCGGTGCCGCTACGATGCGTCGCCCCAGGAGCCGTCCAGCATGGCGCGCGTTTCCTCGACAGCAACCTGCCACAGGGCGAGCAGATCTGTGTCGGACCGCTCGTACAGCCCGCCGTAGTTGCCGTCAGGGATATAGGTGCGCATCGCCACAGGATCGAGCATGCGGACCTTTTCCATGTTCACCATGGGCCGCTGCGCCTTGGGCACCTCAACACCGGGGAGTCGCGTCCACGGAAAATTCTCCATCCATGATCCGTGCGATGCCACCGGATCAATCGCTTGTACCTTGGCCCAGGTTTTCGGCGCATTCCACCAGTTATGGAAGAGCACCTTGCAGCCGGGATGGTCCGCAGCCCATTCCTGGGAGAACTGCTGCACCGCACCGTTGCCACCGTGTCCGTTGCAGATCATGATCCGCCGGAAGCCGCTGTGCGCCATTCCGTCGAGAATGTCCCGCACCACGGCGAGATGGGTCTGGACGCGGAGCGAGATGGAGCCCGGGAACTCCCGGAAGTATGGAGTGACGCCGTAGGAGAGCACGGGAAAGACCGGAATGCCGAGCGGCTCCGCGGCATCGGCAGCGACGCGTTCAGGAAGGATGCAATCAACGGTCAGTCGGAGGTAACTGTGTTGCTCGGTGCTGCCGAGGGGGAGGACCGCGCGGTCGTCTCGTTTGAGATACGCCTCGACCTGCATCCAGTTCATGTCGCTGATTCGCACGGAAATGTCTCATTGGGGTCAGAGGTCCACCAGAATACCCACTGCTGGGTATGGGCGGAAGTAGCTCACCAGAAGGCATCGTCCTGACGCATGGCCACCTCGCGCACCCGGTACGCTGCGATCTTGCGAATCAGAGCCTCGGGTAGCGGCTTGTCATAGGGGATCTGCAGCATACCCTTTGTCGTCCTGTGCGTCTCCAGTTCCTTTTTGAACGGTGCCAGCTCCGCAGCCAGTGGCGCGAAATTCAAGTGCGCCTTGTGCGCCGAGAACGCGAACAGGAAACGGGGTTCTACAAAAAACGGCGTGCCCCACTTCATCGCCTCCTTTGCGTCGGGCGCGACGCTCTTGAGGAGCGCATACAATCGGCGCAAATGTGGCTGACCCTCTGGCGGGGCAGCCTTGAGGTATGCGGCGACAGTTGCCGGACGCTTGCGTGCCATCGTGCATTCCTCAATCTTGGATCTCTCTGCGAATCTCAGGACGGGAGAATGAAAAAGTCGGCCGCAAAGGAAGGTAAGTCTGCATCAAAGCTTATCTCGGAAAAAATCACCGAGCTCGGCGACTGGCGCGGGAAAACCCTCAACAGAATGCGCAAGCTCATCAAGGCGGCGGATCCAGAGGTCGTCGAGGCATGGAAGTGGATGGGCACGCCGGTGTGGGAGCACGACGGCATCATCTGCACCGGCGAGTCTTACAAGAAGGTCGTGAAGCTGACGTTCGCCAAGGGTGCATCGCTGAACGATCCGAAACATCTCTTCAATTCGAGTCTCGATGGCAATGTCCGCCGAGCGATCGACATCGCCGAGGGCGTGGAAATCAATGAGGCCGCGTTCAGGGCGCGCGTGCGCCAGGCGGTCGCCTTAAATAGTTCGGCTAAGTCGAAATGACCGAGTATCTTTGAGCGATGCTTCACCACATCCTGCAGGCGATTCTTGCGGTTCTGACAATCACCGGTGCGGGCACTCCGCCAGTGATGACCGGTTCGTCGCCGCAACTCGCTGTCGACACCCACGGAACTGTGCGAATGATTTACGGCCGCGGGGACACGGTCTTTGCCGTCACCTCGATGGATCAGGGAAAGACATTCGCGAAGCCTGCCATCGTCGGCGTTGTTCCCGATATGCACCTCGGCAACACCCGCGGCCCCGTCATCGCATCGTCGCAGAACCGCACACTCATCGCCGCCGGCGACAAGGCCGGCAACATCCATCTCTTCGAACTCAACCACGCAACCGGTACCTGGAAGCGCCTCGCCAATACACTGAACGACAAGCCAGCGATGGCGCCGGAAGGATTGATCACTCTCGCTGCCGACGATGCCGATCACTTCTATGCCACCTGGCTCGATGTTCGCGTCCAGGGACACAACCAGATCTTCTTTTCGAAAACCACGACGACCACTGGCGATGCACGATGGACGGCCAACGTTCGCGTCAACACGTCCGCTCTGGGTAGTGCATGCGAATGCTGTCGTCCAAGCGTTGCGGTGGCGAACAACTATGTGGCGATCATGTTTCGCAACAACCTCGACGGATCGCGCGACATGTATCTGACCACATCCGCCGATCGCGGCCAGACGTTCACCGCACCGCAGCGGCTCGGCCGCGGCACCTGGAAGATTGACGCTTGTCCAATGGACGGTGGAACGCTGAAGGTTTCGCCCACGGGAGAGATCAACACCATCTGGCGACGCGAGAACACGTTGTACTCTGCCCGCCCTGGCGCAGCCGAGGTAACGATTGCTGCCGGTCGATCGCCGATGTTCAGTATTGGGCCCAATGGCACCTGGATGATCTGGCAGGATCGCGACAAGATTCGCCTCCGGACGCCGGCTGGCACGGAGTCGCTCATCGGCGAAGGACGCTTGCCGCAGGTGCTGGCACTGCAAGACGGCCATGCCGTGACGGCCTGGGATCAGGGTGGCGAAGTGCACGTGTTGAGGATCGAGTAGGCGGAACACACCGCCGTGGAGGGATGATGTGATTCCCGTCGACGCTTTGGTTCGCTTGAGTCCGTTCGAGGATCTGCCGCGCGATGTGGTCACCACCCTTGCTGGTCATGCGCTCGACATCACGTACGATACGAACGCAGTGCTCTTCCTGGCGGGCAGCGTTCCGCGCGGCTGGTATGTCATATTGCACGGCAAGGTGCGCGTCGTTCGGGGTCGAGGCCCGAGACAGCACGTTATTCACACCGAACTCCCCGGCGGGACGCTGGGTGAAGTCCCGCTGTTCGCTGGCGGCACATACCCGGCAACAGCGATCGCCGCCGAGCCGACGCGATGTGCACTTTTCACGCTGCCGGCCTTGCGAGCCGCAATGGCAGAAAACGAGGCGGTGAGCCTGATGCTGCTCCGCCGCCTTGCCCTCCGGACGCGTGGACTGGTCGAGCGGCTCGACGATCGGTCATCGCGCAGTGTGCAGGCGCGGCTCATCGAGTTTCTGCTTGCCCGCCCCGTCGCCGGAGCATCCCGAACCATTTCGCTCGGCATGACCCAACAAGCGCTCGCCGAAGAACTTGGTACAGTGAGAGAAGTGGTTTCCAGGGAGCTGCGCTCACTCTGCCAAAAGGGTTTGATCGTATCGGCGGGCGGTGGCCGATACCGATTCAAAACCGTGGCGCCGTCTGCGAAATCCCATCGTGCCTGAAGTCCTGTGACTTAAGTCATTGCCGCTGGTGACAGGCGACGCGACTCTTCTCGGCAACCACTTGAAGGAGCAATGCATGTTCGCCATCCCACGAGTACCCGCCGCAGTATTCGCCGCGTTGTGTCTGCCGACAGTCCTGCTTGCACAGGGAACACCCGCTGCCGCGCACAATGCCGCCGATTGCGCCGCAATGACGTCAGTCACCGACCACACGACCATGGACCATGCCGCGATGATGGCGGGGTGCGCCCCCCTGCCGAAGTTGCCGGCACAGGCGGCTTACGGATCGATCAGCGAGATCGTGCGGATGCTGGAAGCCGACCCAGCAACCGATTGGTCAAAGGTCAACATCGAAGCGTTGCGACAACACCTGATCGACATGGATGATGTCGTCATGCACGCGACAGTTCGTCAGCGGAACGTCGCCGGAGGCATGGAGGCCACGGTCACCGGAACCGGGAGGACGGCAGGCGCAATTTCGCGGATGCTTGCCAATCATTCGATGATGCTCGACAAGTCGACCGACTACCATGCCATGACGGCACCAGTTCCGGGCGGACTGCGATTCACTGTGACCGCCAGGAATCCATCGGACACCAGCATGGTGGCTCGGATTCGGGGACTCGGATTCGCCGGCCTGCTGACCGAGGGTGACCATCACGCCGCGCATCACATGGCGCTCGCACGCGGCGCGGCGGCGCCTCATAACCAATAGCTCAAAGCCCCGTCATCCGCTCCATCTTCTCGGGGTAGCGCTCACCCTGCAGCGTGATCGCGGCGGTCGCGCCCTCGATCTCGCGCAGGTCGGCCGACGTGAGTGCCAGAGATAGGGCGCCGATGTTCTCATCGAGCCGTGACAACTTGGTCGTGCCGGGAATCGGCACGATCCACGGTCGCTGCGACACAAGCCATGCCAGCGCAATCTGCGCCGGCGTAGCGTTGTGTTTCTCGCCAATGACACGAAGCAGGTCGATCAGCGCCTGATTCGCCTTGACTGCCTCGGGCGCGAAGCGCGGCAACCCGAAACGAAAATCCGATTTATCGAACCTTGTATTCGCTTCGATCTTGCCGGTCAGGAATCCACGGCCCAACGGGGAGAACGGCACAAACCCGATGCCGAGTTCTTCGAGCAGCGGGAGAATCTCCTGCTCGGGGCGACGCCACCAGAGCGAGTATTCGCTCTGCAACGCCGTGACGGGCTGCACCACATGCGCGCGGCGAATGGTCTGTGCCCCAGCCTCTGACAGGCCGAAATACTTCACCTTCCCTGCCGCGATCAGTTCCTTCACGGTACCGGCAACGTCCTCGATCGGCACATCCGGATCGACGCGATGCTGGTACAACAAGTCGATCGTTTCGACCCTCAACCGCTTCAGCGATCCGTCGACCGCTTCCCTGATGCGGTTCGGGGAACTATCCACGCCATTCTGCGCACCATCGGGGCCGAGCCGGAAGCCGAACTTGGTGGCAATCACCACCTGGTCGCGCAGCGGAGCGAGTGCCTCGCCCACCAGCGCTTCGTTGGTGTACGGTCCGTAGATCTCTGCTGTGTCGAAGAGCGTGATGCCGCGCTCCACAGCCGAGCGCAGCATCGAAATCATCTCCGTCTTGTCGCCGGGTTTGCCGTAGCCGTGACTCATCCCCATGCAGCCGAGGCCCAAGGCAGAGACTTCGAGACCGGAACTACCAAGTGTGCGCTTCTGCATCTCAGCTTACTCCGTGAACTTGGTAGCCAGCACCTTCTTCTGGAGGGCGATGAAGCGTGGGTCATCCTTCATGTTGTGCAGCCAGGGCGAATCCCAGTTGAGCAGGAGCCTGACGAAGTAGGTCTTCATCTCGAACGCCTTCTCCAGCCATTTCATGGCATTGTTTTTGTCACCGATGCCGGCGTACGCCAGCGCGATGAAGTCCGGGTCGATCCATTCCTTCCTGAATCGTGCTTCCATCGCCTGAATCTCCCGCACCGCGTCGTTGTGCCGGCCCATCCGCTCGTACGTCGTGGGCAAGCCGAACGACGGCACATCGGCGATCTTCCGGAAATCGAGGTACGCGGCAAGCGATTCGTCGAGTCGGCCAACCTCCCGCAATGCCGTCGCGTCCGCCACGTCGACAAGGGTAATGGTTGGATCGACGCGCTTGGCAGCGAGCTTCTGCCGCAACGCCTCGTCCCACCGGCCCGCCCAGAGCAGCGCCTCCGCGCGGGCGTGTGGTCCGAGCGGGGAAAGCGGATCGACCTGCGTGAGCGAGTCGCTGATCCTGAGTGCCCGCGTGGTGTTGCCGGAGAGGAGCGAAAAGCCCGCCAGCATGAACAGCGCGTCCGGTGAACCCGGGTTGAGCGCCAGCCCCTTGTTCATTTCGGCGAGGCCGCGTTCGAAC
>JANYCP010000087.1 GCA_025360265.1 Gemmatimonadota bacterium | reverse complement strand
GTTGGTGGAGGAGAAATTCGAATTGACCTTGCAGCCACGATTACACTGGCCGCAGTAATGACATGCCGGTCGGCCGTTGAGCGGCTTGGTGAGGATTGAGAGGCGCGAAGGAATGCAGGTGACCTTCTGCTTGTCGGCGGCTTTCTTGATCGCCTTTTCCCAGCAGCGTGGTTGTGGCGGCGGCTGGAAAACTCCATCGGGATGATTCCGCAGTCCTTCATTGCTGCCGAAGATGCCGACCAGTCGATCGACATAGTCGTAGTACGGCTTCATGTCGTCGTACGAGATCGGCCAGTCGTCGCCGAGTCCGTCGGCGGTCTTGTGCTTGAAATCGTCGGGGCCGAAGCGAAGCGAGATGCGGCCCCAGTGATTGGTCCGCCCACCGACCATGCGGGCACGCCACCATTGGAATTGCGTCCCCGGTGCCGTGGTGAACGGTTCGCCCGGAACATTCCATCCGCCAATGCAGCCGTCATGTTCACCGAACGGTTTGTCCGGCGTGCTGCGGCCCCGTCGCGGTGTTTCCCAGGGCTGGACGAACATGTCCGAGTCCCGGGTGTTGTCCCACATGCCACCGGCCTCGAGCACGATCACGTTGGCGCCGGCCTTGGTGAGCTCGTGCGCCGCCATCCCGCCGCCGGCGCCTGAGCCAACGATGCAGACGTCGTACACGGCGCGTCGGGTATGAATCGGCATCAGAATTGAAGTCCTTTGAGGTAGTCGAACGATGTCTTGATGCTCGCCATCGGGTCAGCCGGATTGTCGTGCTCGACAAAATAGTGCTTGATACCGGCCTGCTTGTGCTGCTTGAAGATGTCTGCCCACTTGATCACACCCTTGCCGACATCTTCCATGTGATACTCCGGCGCGGGACCGGCGTCCTTGACATGCACCATCGGGAAGCGGCCGGGATACTTCTTGAAGTACGCGAGTGGATCGCCACCACCCGCCGTGATCCAGCAGAGATCCATCTCGAAGTCGATTTCGTCGGGCTTGATCAGTTCGAGCAGGTGATCGTAGATCCGCTTCCCTTCGACTTCCTTGAATTCCTGGGTGTGGTTGTGGTAGCCGATCTTGATCTTGTAGAACTTGGCGTCATCCGCCGCCTTGTGAATCAGGTCGGCGGTGCGCTTGAGTGCATCGAGCGAATTGCTGTCCGAGTTCGCCATCGATGCGATCGTCAGCCACTTGTGATCCATCTCGGCCGCGTCACTCAGGGTGCGATTCCATGGACCACGCAAGGTGTCGAGCCCGATATGTGACGACGGTGCGGTGAGTCCGTTATCGTCGAGCAGCTGCTTGATCGCACGCGGTGGGCGTCCGTTATATCCGGCAAATTCGACCTGCTTGTAGCCGATTGCCGCCACCTGCGCCAGTGTCTTCTCGACACTCACGGTCATCTGCCGGCGGACCGTGTAGAGCTGCAAGCCGATCTTGTCGATGTGGTCGCGCATGTGCGAGGTGCGGGGCAGCGGCAGCATCGCGGCAGCGGCGACGCCACCGGCGGCGTGAACAAACGATCGACGGTCCATGACGGACTCCATGTGATTGCGTGACGGAAAGATAACTTCTGGCGGACTACTTTCCCTTGCCGTCCTCCAGGTGGAGCCGGTGCATGACGCGGTGCAGCACCGGCGTCAGCAACACGGCGGCGGCGGCGATGAGCACCAACCCGGCATAGAGGGCATAGAGCCCGGCGAACACCTTGCCCGACTGGGTCGGAATGTCGCCCACCGGACCCATCCCGCCCAGCAGCATGGCGGCGTTGAGGAACGAATCAATCCAGGCGAAATGTGCCAGATAGTGGTATCCGAGCATCCCGATCACCAACGAAATCAGCACAACACCCGAGGCGATCAAAAAGTGCCTGCCGAGGCGGTGGGCGAATTTCCGGCGTGAAAGCATTGGCTGGCGGCGATGCTCATACAACACGGGCATTCAGCGGACCTTGCGAGCGAGTTGGTCGGCGCCATTCTGGCGCAAGATGAGGCCGGTAACCTGGCCGGATCCATCGACCTGAAACAATACTTCTGCCTTGACCACCTTGTAGAAGAACGTGCTCGGCGACGACGGGAAGACCGGCAGCACCTGCTGCCCTGTCGCCTGAACCCAGAGCGTGTCGCCGCGCTGGCCGATGTCGAAAGCGAACTGGGGGACGATTTCGTAGCGGCCGGTGAACCGGGCCAGCGCGCCGGCTGGCAGCGCCACTTCCTTTGGCGGATCGATCGACGGCGGCGGCGTGGGCGGCAGCTTCCGCTGCAGTTCGATGCCAATGCCATCAAGCGTGACCGAGCCGGTATTCATGATCGCCACAACAGCCCGGTGCGAAACCAGGTCGGCGCTCAGCCACGAGCGGAAGCCACCAGTTGCGCCATTGTGCCAGACCAGGTCGATGCCGGCGACGTGTTTGTGATGCCACGCCAGGCCGATCGAATCGACGCCACCGATTGAGCGGCGCGGCCGGATCGCCAGGGCAAGCGCCCGTGCCAGCGGCCCGACGGTGGTGTCGCGTACCGCCGCCGCAAACTTCAGCATGTCCGACACATTGGAACGGAGCGCCCCGGCGCCCTGCAATGCCGCAAAGTGCCACGCCTTGAGGGCGGCGAAATTTGCGCTGTGCCCGCTCGCCTCGAGTGCACCCCACGCCGGATCTTCAGTGATTCGCGTGTGGTTCATTCCGAGCGGATCGAGAATCCGGGCGCGGAGCAATGCCTCGTATGACATACCGGCCCGCTGCGCCAGCGCCCGACCGAGCAGGCCCATGCCGAGATTGGAATACTCATACTGTGCACCGGGCGCCCGCAGCAATTGATACGACGCAAGGAAGACCTGCAGACGCGCGTCGTCGTAATCGGCGTACGGATCGAGTGCGTCGGCTGGCGTGAAATTGTCGGGCAGTCGCGGCAGCCCTGATGATTGCGTGGCAAGGTCGAGCAGCGTGACCTCTCGACCCTGGAACTTCGGCACGCTCCATCCCGGCAGATACTTCGACACCGGATCATCAAGCGCGACCTCGCCTTTCAGTACCATGGCGGCGAGCAACGTACCGGTGAACACCTTGGTGATCGATCCGATCTCGAAAATGGTCGAGTCGGTGGCTCGCGTCGCATCAGCGAAATGCGTCGCGCCACCTGACGCGACCGACGCGCGTGCGCCATCGAGCACACCGGCACTGATGCCGACTACTCGGTGTTCACTAGCCCATCGCGAGAACGTGGCGGCGAGCGCCGTGTCGGTTACCCGCGATTGCCCATTCGCTGTATGGGCTAACAAGCAAACAATTGCAATCCCGCGATTAACGCGCACGTCAGTCCTTTCGAACCATCTGATAGATGAAGAGGATGATCATCGCGCCCAGCACCGAACCGAGGAAGCCAACCGAACGGCTCATGCCGAGTGTCCAGAGAACCTGCTGGCCAACCCACGCGCCCCCGATGCCGAGCAGCGAGGTGACCACGCAGCCGTGCGGCTTCTTGCCCGGCATGAAGAATTTGGCAACCACGCCGACAAAGAAACCAATGAGAAGAACACCAATCAAATACACAAGTACTCCTTGCAACGAGGATTCAACCCTCGATACGCTATCCGCGCCCTGGGTGATTCACAACAATGTTTCACGGGCGCGACGCCGATTCGGTGAAAACGATGCGCACCAGTTCTACCTGATACCAACCGGCCGAAGTTCGAATGACGTGAGCAAGCACGCCCGGTTCGACGAATTGATACAACGGATCAAATCGCGCGGCTGCAATCACGCGACCTGTCTCGAGATCTCGCACCTCGATGATCGTGTCGTGGTATGTATCGACATCCGCCGGCAGAGGAAACTGGGCAGTCGAATCTGCGGAGCGGAGCGCCTGCTGCCAGTGACGATCCGGGATCTGGCCAACCAGCCAAACACGCCCGACAGCGTCAATCCACCGCGGCATGACGATGGTCAACGGCGGATGAGAGCGAACCCAGTTCCAGTCATGGCTAGCCGCTACGGGCCTCGGCGTTCGATCAATGTGCATGTCGATTGTACGGCGAAGATCGCCGCCGGTGTCCCACTGCTCAATTGAGTGGTCAAAGGGCGAGGAGGTGAAGAGCGCGCCATCACGGAATCCGAATACAATGGGTAGTCCCTTGAGTCTCACCGTTGCCGGATTCTCGGGTCCGATAACACGCACCGGGGACGCGTTGGCGCCGTAGAGTCTTAGCACAGGGTCCCCTCCTCGACTCACGACGATCCGGTTGTCCGGCAGGATTTCTGCGGCATCCGGGGCGTCCGGCAACATGACCGATCGGACGAAGTTGCGCTGGGGTCCGAACACGAGCACGCGTCCGCTGTTGTCGAACATCCAGATTGAGTCGCCGGGCCCGAGGCGAGCGAACTTCGGTCCAGTCATCGAGCTGGCAAGCGTGCTGTCGCCGTGCAATGCTCCCAGGTACTTGCCGTCATCGCCGTATATCAACGGCAACGTTCCGATGGCGCTTGCTGCCGGCGTGACGATCCAGAACCCGCCGGGATGATGTGCACTCACGGTCGGTGTCGTCGCGATCGCACCATCGCCGCTCGTCGCGCCAAGCGTGACGATTGGCTCAAGCCGAATCGGCGAAAGGTCTCGGCCGAATCCACGGCAGCCAGCAAGGGCGGTCGTTAGCGCAATAGCCGAACAACAGCGACGCATCGACATTTCCTAGTGCGGCCGGCCAAGTCCGGCCGGACCCCGGTGACGACCAACGGCGACGCCGAGCGCCGCGAGAGCGAGCAAGTACGGCATGGCGATGAACAGCTGATACGGTATCACCGTGCCCGATGCTTGAAAGATGTATTGCAACGCCGTGGCACCGCCAAACACCAGCGACGCAATCGCCACACCCCATGGATGCCAGCGGCCGAGCGCGACAATAGCAATGGCGATGAAGCCGCGCCCTCCGGTCATCCTCTCAGTGAAGGTACCGACCTGCGCCAGAACCAGTGATGCACCGGCAAGTCCGGCGCAGGCGCCGCCGAAGAGCGTTGCGAGTGTTCGGGTCCGGCCAACCGCGACACCGGCGGCGGCGGCAGATGCTGACGATTCGCCACTTGCTCGAATTTCGAGTCCCAGGCGGGTATGGAATAGCAGCCATGCGGTTGCGGGAATCAGCAGATAGCATGCGTAGGTCAGCGGCGACTGGCGAAAGAACACCGGTCCAATGAATGGCGCCGCTTCCAGCACGGGAAGCGGCCACGCGGGAAACGTCGGCAATGAAAGTCCGGCACCGGCACTCCCCCAGACCTGTTGCGCGAGGAGTCCAGTGAGACCGGTGACACCGAGCGTTATTGCTGTTCCCGCAATGACCTGGTCGGCACGCGCACCAATTGCCATGATCGCGAATAGCGTCGCGACGATCAAACCCGCCACTGTACCTGCGACGACGCCAACGGCCAAGCCGCCATGAAATGCGCCAGCGGCGCCGCCGAACGCACCAGCGAGCATCGCCCCTTCAATGCCCAGATTGATCACGCCACTCTTTTCGGTTACTGTCTCGCCGATCGCCGCGAGTGCCAACGGCGTGCCGACCCGAACGGCCGCAGCAGCGAACGCCACCGGTAAGATTGGATCGCTCATGCTCGCCGCCGCATCGAAAGCAGCATGACGAGGATGACCACCGCCTCCACCACCTGCACCGCAACGGCCGGTACCGCCGCATCGCGTTGCATCGCGGCCGCGCCGGCTTCAAGCGCACCGAACAGAATGGCGGAGACCAGGACCAGCCCCGGGCGCAGGCGGCCGAGCAGCGCCACGGCGATCGCAGTGAAACCGTAACCCGGGGAGAGGTTCTGGTAGAGAGCGTACGAAACGCCGCTGATCTCGACGCCACCGCCAACGCCGGCCAGCGCCCCCGACCAGAGGAGCGCCCAGGCGCCAATTCCAGCTACCGGCATCCGGCCAATGATCGCGGCGGCCCTCGGACCGGCCCCGACCGCCCGGATTCTGAAGCCCCACGAAGTAACATTTAGTAGTATGAACAACAACAACGCAAGGAAGACTGCGAACAGGAATCCAGCGTGCAGTCGTGACCCCGCGCCGAGGTGGGGCAACCTCGCTGCCATCCCAATCGCCGAACTCTGGGGATAGGACCGGGTTGGTTCCTGGAGCGGGCCGGTGACCATCCAGCTCACCAATGCCGCTCCAACAAAATTCAGCAAAAGTGTGGAAATCACCTCAGTGACACCGAAGCGGGCCCGAAGAAGGGTCGGAATAGACACAAAAACAGCCCCAGCAAGTCCGGCGGCGACCAGCGTGATGGTTACGCCGATCAGGGGCGGTGCATTCCCGATTTGGAGACCGGCCCAGGTCGCGGCGATCGCCCCGGCCGCGAACTGACCCTCCATCCCGATGTTCAGCATCCCCGCCTTGGCGCCCAGCGTAAATGCCAGTCCGAGAATGATCAGCGGAGTGGCGCGCACCAGCGTGGCGGACGTGAACTCGTACCAGGAGCCGAATGCCCCATGCCAGAGTGCGGTCAGCGACGCTGGTACGTCGAACCCCGCCACCAACAAGAACAGCGCGAGCAATGCCATCCCGACAACGAACGCGCCGATTGCCTGGCTGATGTCCCGGCGCAGTTCGCCCTGGCGGGTCGAGACGGTCACCTGGGGGTCGCCACTGCGAGCATCGCGTCGCCCACCACGTCGCGCGACGTGTTTGTCGGTAGCTCCGTGACTTCATGCCGCGCCACAACGAACAGACGATCCGCGATCTCGAGCACTTCGTCGAGGTCACTCGAGTGCACGACGACCGCCGCTCCGCGTTGCGCCGCATCGCGCAGTGCTTGATGCACCGACTGCGTGGCGAGCAGGTCGAGTCCTCGCGTCGGATTCTCGGCGACAATCACCTGTGGGTTTCCCGCAAGCGCCCTGGCAAGCACGAACTTTTGCTGGTTGCCGCCCGACAACGATTCGGCCAGTGCACCGGAGCCAGCCGCCCGAACGTCGTGCGTTCGCAGCAGCGTCTCGGTCTGGCCGTGAATCGCTCGCCAATCAATCCAACTGGCACCGCGCGGTAATGTCCCGAGGAGCAGGTTCTCCGCCAACGTGAACGGCCCGATCATCCCCTCGCTGGTCCGGTCTTCCGGAATGAACGCGACAGGCGCGGCAACCGTGAGTGTGCCGCTGGTGATCCCGACGCCGTCGACACCGGCGATCGTGCGCAGCAATTCACGCTGGCCGTTGCCGTCAATCGCGGCGACACCGACTATTTCGCCGGCATGAATTTCAAACGACGCTGGGCTGGAAGAGGCGCCGTACAGTATCAACTGGTCGGCGCGAACCAATACCTTGCCGCGCGGGCCAACCGTGCGCCCTGGTGCTGGTATGTCTGCGCCGATCATCGCCCGTGACAGCGAACGTGGTGTCTGCAAATCGAGTGTGTCGCTGAGCGTGACTTCGCCGCGGCGCAACACCGTGACGCGATCAGCGGCCCGAAACACTTCATCAAGTTTGTGGGTGATCAGTACGACTGTTCCGCCTCGCGCGGCGAACACGCGAAGGAACTCCAATAGCTCGGCCACTTCGCGTGGCGCGAGCACGGCTGTCGGCTCGTCGAGCAGGAGAGTCCGCGCATCGGACGCGAGCGCCTTGACGATTTCCAGCCGTTGACGCAACTGCACCGACAGGTTTTCAGCGTGGCGCGAGACTGGCAACGGAAGGCCGAGCTGTTCAACAATCAACGCAGCACGGGTCACTGCCGCAGCCCCCGTTTCACACCATCCAGCCGTGAGAGCGATGTTCTCCGCGACCGTCAGTGCGGCAATCGAGGTGAAGTGCTGATGCACCATGCCGATGCCGGCGGCCCTCGCTGCGCGGGGTGAGTCGAATCCGTTCTTGCCGTTGATGGTGCCGCTATCCGGGCGCAACATGCCATACGCGATGTGCATCAGCGTCGACTTGCCTGCTCCGTTTTCACCGAGGAGTGCGTGCACCTGACCGGGCATGGCGGTGAACGTGACATCGCGGAGCGCAGCCGCGGGGCCGTAGGACTTGGAGATCTGCTGGAGATGGAGGGTCATGACGGGGCGTGGGCCATGGGGCGTGCTGCCTTCAAAGCCCCGTCGGATGATCGTGAAACTCCCACTTGACGCCGAACTGCTTCGCCACATGTTCTGCCAACGCCTTCACACCGACAGTCTCGGTGGCATAGTGCCCGGCATACAACACATTCACTCCCAGCTCGAGCGCGTCGAATGCGGTGTGGTGCGCGCCCTCGCCGGTAACGAAGGTATCGAGACCGGCGTCAGCCGCCGCCTGGATCCTGTTTCCGGCGGCACCGGTGATGACGCCGACCCGGGTGGTTGTTTCCGGTCCACCCGGAATCAGGTGCACGCGCGCACCGAGCAATTCCACTAGACGAGCCAGCAGTGTGTCACGCGACATGATCAGGTGACCCGACGCGCCAAACGGAATGCCGCGATAGGTGTCGAACGGCGTCGGATCGAGAATGCCAAGCTGACGAGCCAGCACGACATTGTTGCCGACCTCCGGATGGATGTCGAGCGGGATGTGCGCGCCGTAGACTGCGATGTCGTGATCGAGCAGTGCCTTGAGCCGTAGATACCGGCGACCGCGCACTGGAAGGTTGCCATCCCAGAAGAGTCCGTGGTGTACCAACAGCATGGTTCCCGATGGACATTCGGCGACAACGCGATCAATGGTGCGTTGCGAGGCATCGACAGCGGCAACGATTCCTGTGATCGGTCCTTCACACTGCACCTGTAATCCATTCAGCGCCGCGTCGTGATCTGGCACCTCGGTGACGCGCAGGTACTCATCGAGATATGTCACCAGGTCGTGCAGCGGCGCGCTCTTCATGGCGTTGTCCCTTCGGTGATCTTGAGCGTGCCGGCAACAATCGAATCGCGGGCCGCCTGGATTCGCCCCTTGAGCCCTGCCGGCCATGACGCTTCAAGCGCCGGGTTGGTCGCGAGCCGGATCACTCCGCTTGCCAATCCAAAACTCTCGACGCGGGGCGTGAACGTTCCCTGTTTCACGTCACGCGCCACGAGCAGGAATGCCCGCGGCAGGTCGACAACTGCCGACGCGACAACACGGTCGGGGGCCAGCGACACCTGATCGCCATTGGCGCCGTACACCTGGACGCCAGGCGATTCCTTCGCGGCGGAAAAGACGCCAAGTGCGGCCGCGTCGGCATTGTGATGCAGTTGATCAACACCGAGACGGATCATGGCGAGCGCGGCTTCCTTGCCGGCCGCTGCGTCGTCGAACGTGTTAAGGTATGTCACTCGAGACTGCACGTCTGGGCGGACGGCCTTGGCGCCCTGCACCCAGCCGTCGTAGCCCAGCTTGATCGGTGGCAATTCCATTCCACCGACAAATCCGATCTTGCCGGTGTGCGTCATCGCACCCGCGAGCATACCCACGAGGTACGTCGCTTCGTGAATTCGAAAGACGAGCGGCACCACGTTGCTGCGAACGCGTTCGCCGCTGGTGACGACGAAAATTGTGTTAGGGAAATCTTGCGCGACACGCTCCGCCGGATCCTGAAATTCGTAACCGTGTCCGAACACGACGGTGTACCCTTGGCGCGCGTAACTGCGCAGCGCCTCTTCCTGTTCTGCGGGCGTGCGGGCTTCGATGTTGGAGACCGACAGACCAAGCGAGTCGCGGATCTGCCGCAGGCCTTTATAGGCGCCGGCATTCCACGCGGCATCAGTGATCGAACCGGGTGTGATCAGCGCGACGCGCACCGCGGTCTGCCCGCGGTCGGCCGCCTTGCTGCACGCGACGAGAAGGCATGCGAAGAGCACAACGGTACGCGTCCGCATTTTGCTAGCCTTCGAACGGATGACCGAGAATGATCTCGAGCACGCGCGCGAGGTCGTCGTTGGAGTAGTAGGAAATGTTGAGCAAGCCGCGACCCCGACGCTTCGCGGTAAGTCGAACGTCGGTACCGAGTCGCAGGCGCACCGCCTCTTCGACACGCCGCGCATCGGCGGTTGCCGGCTTCTGCGCGGTCGGCTTCTTCATCATCTTGCCGCGCGGCTTGTCGGGTGTCTCACCGCGAACCAATGCTTCCACTTCGCGAACCGACCAGCCGTGTTCGACCACGCGCAGTGCGAGCTTCGACACTTCACCCGGGTCCTCGACGGCGAGCAATGCGCGGCCGTGTCCCTCGGAGAGCTTGCGACTCTGCATCAATTCCTGCACATCCATCGGCAGTTTCAGCAAGCGCAATGTGTTCGCCACCGTCGAGCGGTCCTTGCCAACCAGCTTGGCGACATCGGCTGGCGTCAACTTGAAATCCACGACGAGCCGTTGATAGCCGTGCGCCGCATCGAGCGCGCTCAGATCGTCGCGCTGGAGGTTCTCAATCAGTGCAAGCGAGAGCGCGGTCTGGTCGTCGAACTCACGGACGATCGCGGGAACCTTGGCCCAGCCCAGCCGCTGCACCGCGCGCCACCGCCGCTCGCCCGCGATCAGCTCGAAACGCGACCCAACCGGCCGAACCGTGATCGGCTGCAGGAGACCCGAGGCCGCGATCGACGCTGCAAGCTCGGCAAGGGCGTCGTCGTTAAAGCTACGACGCGGCTGAAATGGGTTCGGCGCGATCGAGCCGACCGCGATATCCTGCAGCGCGCCGGTGGCTTCGGCCTGTTCGCGGGACATTGGCCCGAGAAGCGCTTCAAGGCCGCGGCCGAGCCGCTTGGTCCCGCTCACGAAGCCTCCGCCTGGCGGCCCTTGCCGCCACGGAGTGCGTCAGTTCGCTTCATAAGCTCTTGTGCAACAGCAAGATAGCTCTTCGCACCAATCGACTGTACGTCGTACAGCAGGATCGGCTTGCCAAACGACGGCGCCTCCGCCAAACGCACGTTCCTGGGGATCACCGTGCGGAAGACCTTCTCGCCGAAATACTCGCGAGCCTCCGCCACAACCTGCTTGGAGAGGTTGAGCCGGTTGTCGAACATCGTCAAGAGGACACCATCGATCTGAAATTCGGGATTGAAATTCTGCTGAACAACGCGTATCGTATTGAGTAGCTGAGAGATACCCTCGAGTGCATAGTATTCGCACTGGATCGGGATCACGACAGCATCGGCGGCGGAGAGGACATTCAGTGTCACTAGTCCCAGAGACGGCGGGCAATCGATCAGGATGTACTCATACTGGTCCTGAACGGCTGCCAGCGCCCGGCGCAGCACCGTTTCGCGCTCGCCGATCGCAATCAGCTCCAACTCAGCTCCGACGAGGTCCTGGCTCGCAGGAAGGACATGGAGGAACGGGAGCTGTTGATCCTGCCGAATGACCGACTGAACCGGCGCACTCTCGATCAGGACATCGTAAAGCGATGCAGTGAGCGTCGACTTGTCGATGCCAACGCCCGAGGTGGCGTTTCCCTGGGGGTCGGCGTCAACAAGCAGGGTCTTCCGCTCCGCGATAGCCAAGGAGGCCGCGAGGTTGATAGCGGTGGTCGTCTTGCCGACGCCACCCTTCTGGTTTGCGATTGCAATGGTACGGGCCATGGCGGTGCCGAACGATGGGGTTGGGTTACGGGCAAAACATATCGCCAACCACCAAAGACAGCAATGCCGCCGAAACGTTTCACGTGAAACAGTTACGGCGGCATTGGAGTGTAACCAGTTGTCACATAATTACTTGACCAGCAGCCACCTGAAAACCTCGGCGAACGATGGTTTCTTGCCGTACATCAAGATTCCAGTGCGATAGATCCGCGCGGCAACCCAGGTCACGCCGAACAGCGCGAACAATCCAAGACCGAGAGAGAGAACGAGTTGCCCGGGCGGTACTGCCGCAAGCGACCAACGCACCGGCATCGCCAGCTGCGAAAAAAACGGGATGATCGACATCGGCACGCCGATGCCGCCCGTGGGGTCCTTGAAGATCGCGAATGTCGCGAAAAAGGAAATCATCAGCAATGGTGTGAGCACTGCGACGTATTGTTGCGCGTCCTGTGTCGAGTTGCACATCGACCCGATTGCCGCGTACAGCGCACCGTACAGCAGGAAGCCGAGAATGAAGTACGCGAGAAACACGGCGAGCAATCCCGGCGACATCGACGGGATCGGCATTTGCTGCATCGCGTCGGGGCTGACACCGATGAGGCCGGCAATGCGACCGCGCTGCGACGTGACCGTATAGACGGTTGCACCCCATATCGCCATCTGCAGCAATCCCACGCTGCCGACACCGAGGACTTTGCCGAGCAGCATCTGAAACGGGCGCACCGAGGACGCCAGTACTTCCATGATCCGGGACGTCTTCTCCTCAATCACCGACATCATCGTCTGCTGACCGTAAATCACCACGCTGATGTAGAGCACGAACGCCATGAAGTATCCGATGATGAACGATGCCGCACCGCTTTCGCCGGTCGCCCTGCCGCCGCTCACTTTCGTCGTCTTCAGGTCAGCGCTACGGAGTGCGTCCTTCAGCACAGCGGGATCGATCCCCGATTTCGCAAGCCGTGTCTGTCGCATGGCTTTTGAAAGTGATCCCTCAAGCATCGCCATCGACTCGAGGCCGCTGGTGTTGGTGCCGAGGTATTCCGCGTCGCCAGTCCGTAACGTGCTGTCCGCTAGAACAAGCACTCCATCAAGGGTTTCCCGGTGATTTGACGAATTCAACCCGGTGAGGGCAACCAGTGAGTCGCGAACGGCGTCGACCCGTCCGGCCGCGCTGATTCGCCGGACATCATATCGTTTGGTCGCACCCGGTTTCGACGAAAGTGTTTCGGCAGTGAGCCCCGATTCAACACTCGTCCCAAACCCATCGGTCGTCCCGTCCACCACACCGATGAGCGTGGTCCGATCTCCGCCACGCATCATGAGCGCAGGGACGACCGACACCACAACCATGAAGACCGGCAGGAGCAGCGTTGTGATCAGGAATGCGCGAGTGCGGGCCCGTGCGATGAATTCGCGCCGAATGATTGCGAAAATCTTGTTCACGCGGCCTCCGCATTTGCCGGGGCAACGCCGGCGTTGCCAACCTTCGCAATGAAGATGGCCTGGAGCGATGGCTCAACCACTTCAAAGCGCGCGAGCCCGACACCCGCGTTCACGAGCGCAATGAGCAGCTGCTGTGATGTCGCGCCATCAGCAAGCGAGACTTCTGCGCTGGCGCCGTAGTCGTCGACTTTCGCGGTGAGTGCGCGATCAGCCATCACGCGTTCAGCCGCCTCTTTTCCACTCGAGAATGTCAGCGCGATGTTGCGATTCCCGAATCCCGCCTTCACGTCGGTCACCGTTCCATCAACAACCTTTTCTCCGCGTGCAATGATTACAATGCGATCGCACATCCGCTCGGCCTGTTCCATGATGTGAGTCGAGAAAAGGACCGTGCGGCCGCTCCGCGCGATCTCGACCACCACGTCCTTCATGACCTGGAGATTGACCGGGTCGAGACCGGAAAAAGGCTCGTCGAGAATGACCAGCTCCGGGTCGTGGATCAGGGCACCGGCGAACTGGACCTTTTGCTGCATGCCCTTGGAGAGATCCTCGACCTTCTTCTGGCCCCAGTCAGCGAGGCCGAGTCTGTCTAACCACTTGCTCGCCTTGGACTTAGCATCCGACACTCGCATCCCCTTCACCTCGCCAAGAAAGGCGAGGTGCTCGAGAATCTTCATCTTCTTGTAGAGGCCTCGCTCCTCGGGGAGGAAGCCGACGCGGGCCGAGAGGTCTCGGGACGAGGCGGCCGAGCCAAAAAGTGAGATCCGCCCCTCGTCAGGCTCCAGGATGTCCATGATCATCCGGATGGTCGTGGACTTGCCGGCCCCGTTCGGGCCGAGGAGTCCGAAAATCCCGCCGGCAGGAACGGTAAAGGAAAGATCCTTGACGGCAGTATGACCGGAGAAGCGTTTGGTAACGTGGTCGATCAGAACGGCAGGTGTGGACATCGATCCTCGAGATTCGGGACGGAGCGGAATCTACGAAGATGTCGGTGGGGTGTTTGGGTGGAGGGGGCTTGGGGCGCGCTACATCTCTCCGAAGATCCGTGGCTCCCCGGCCTCGTCGCTGGGAACGATGAGATGCTTCTCCGTCGCAGCGATGCCGAACTTCCGCTGCTTTGCCAACCACTGCTCAACTGGCAGCGGATTGCTGACCGGATCGTGGATCGCCGCGTCGCGCATCGTGACGCCGCGCACCCCCTGCTCGTGCCAGCGCCCCAGGTAGGTGCGGCCGCTGGCGCCGGTGATCACCACCGTCACGCCGTGCAACTCATCGTGACCGGGGTGAAAGACGTGTCCGCTCACGCGCAGTAGGTGTCGAACGCTTGGGTGAGTGCGGCCGCGATCGCATCAGGATGGCGGCCTTCGATCTGATGGCGATGGACAAACGCCACCACCTCGCCGTCCTTGAGCACCGCCACCGACGGTGACGACGGCTGGTATTCCCCGAAGTACGAGCGCGCGCGCGCCGTAGCATCGAGATCCTGGCCGGCGAACACCGTGTACAGCTTCGCCGGCCTTTTTGCGTGCTGCAGCGCCTTCGCCAACGCCGGTCGCGCCATTCCTGCCGCGCACCCGCACACCGAATTCACGAACACCAGCGCGGTGCCGTGCGATTGGCCAAGCGCCGCATCGACGTCGCCGACAGACTTCAGTTCTTCAACGCCGAGGCGGGTGACTTCTTCGCGCATCGGCTTGACCATCATTTCGGGGTACATGGGTGGAGCTCCTGATGTCGTTAGTCGTTGGTCGTTGGTCGTTGGTCGTTGGTCGTGAGTCGTTGCCCCTCAATGACTCACGACTAACGACTAACGACCCAAAGCTTCTCTCATCGCATGCCACGCCAGCGTTGCGCACTTCACTCGCATCGGAAATTCGCCGACGCCCTTGAACACCACGAGTTTGCCGAGCGGCAAAGTGTCGACCTGCTTCCCAGTCAACAACGCGTGGAAGCCATCAAATAGTTCCTGAGCTTCGGCGGTGGTCTTCCCTTTCAGTGTCGCCGTCATCATCGAGGCAGAAGCCCGGGAAATGGCGCAGCCGCTGCCCTGGAAGGCAATGTCTCTGATCTTCCCATCCACGTCCACCAGCAGTTCCACCTGCACATTGTCGCCACAGAGTGGGTTGTGCCCCTCAGCGTGATGCGATGGCGCGTCGATATGACGAAAGTTCCGCGGCGACCGGTCATGGTCGATGATCACACTCTGATACATGTCGTCGGTCGCGGACATCAGGCAAACACCTTGCGCACTTTGTGCATTCCCTTCACCAGGGCTTCGACGTCGCCGTGATTGTTGAATGGCGCGAACGATGCACGCACCGAAGCCGACAGTCCGAGGCGCTTGTGCAGCGGCTGCGTGCAGTGGTGGCCAGCGCGAACGCAGACGCCTTCACCGTCGAGCATCGAGGCAACATCGTGCGGGTGCGCGCCGTCCAGTGTGAACGCCACCACGGCAGCCTTCTGCGCCGCGGTGCCGACCAGGCGCAATCCTGGGACCGCCGACAGCTGTTCCGACGCCGTTCGCATAAGCTGCATTTCATGCGCCTCTACCGCCGGACGATCCAGCGCCATGATCCACTTGAGCGCCACGCCGAACCCCACCGCGCCAGCGATATGCGGCGTCCCCGCTTCGAACCGCCGCGGCACCTCGGCGAAGGTCGTCCGCTCGAACGTCACTAGGTCGATCATGTCGCCGCCGCCCTGATACGGAGTCATCGCTTCCAGATGCTCGCGCTTCGCCCAGAGTGCGCCGATCCCGGTCGGGCCAAAGGTCTTGTGGCTCGAGAAGGCGTAGAAGTCGCAGCCGAGCTCGGCGATGTTCACCGGGATATGCGGCGCCGCTTGAGCACCATCGACGACGACCGGGACGCCGTGGGCGTGTGCCATGCGGCAGAGCTGGGCGATCGGGTTGATCGTCCCGAGCGTGTTGGACACGTGCACGACTGCGAGCAAGCTCGGGCCTTCGGCCAGCATTCGCTCCGCCGCGTCAAGATCAAGTTCACCAGCATCGGTGACGGGAATGGCGATCGTTGTCGCACCGGCAAGCTGCCACGGAACGATGTTGGCGTGGTGCTCCATTTCGGTGACGAGCACAACAGGGGCGCGGGACGCGGGACGCGCCGCGCGAGGGAGAAAGCTGTGCGCCACCAGGTTCATTGCCTCGGTGGTGCCGCGGACGAACACGACTTCGTTCACATCGGGTGCGCCGATGAAGCGAGCGACTTGCTCACGCGCGGCGTCCCACGCCAGCGTGGCGCGTTCGCTCAGCTGATACACGCCGCGATGGATGTTGGCGTTGCCGTGCGAGTAGAAGTCGGAAATTGCGTCGATCACAACCTGCGGCTTCTGCGCCGTTGCAGCGCTGTCGAGATAGACGAGCGGCTTACCGCGAGAGAGCGTGGCGAGGATTGGGAATTCTGCGCGCAGGTCTTTCACGTTACTCGATCATCCCCGAGAGTTCGGCTGCAACGAGCGCGGCCAGAGCATTGCGCACGGTGGGGTGGGTGGACTCTGCCACCACTTCCGAGACGAACGCAGTGATCAGCATCATTTCGGCCTCGCGTCCGGCAATGCCGCGCGTACGCAGGTAGAAGCGCTGCTGCTCGTTGAGCTTCCCCACCGTGGCGCCGTGGGTGCACTTGACGTCGTCGGCAAAGATTTCCAGTTGCGGCTTGGTGTCGACCTTGGCGGAGTCTGAGAGCAACAAGTTGCGATTGGTCTGCTTGGCGTCGGTCTTCTGCGCCTCCGCCTTGACCAGCACCTTGCCGTTGAAGATTCCGTGCGCCTTCTCGCCGAGCACGCCCTTGTAGACCTCCCAGGAATTGCAATTGGGATGGTCGTGGAAGATCGCCGTGTGGTTGTCGACGACCTGTTCGCCACGCGCCAGGTAGAGCCCGTACAGCAGCGTCTCGACGCCGCTTCCTTCGTGGCGCGCCTGCAGATCGTGGCGTGAGAGCTTGCCGCCCAAGCAGAGTGACACCGAGCGATAATGCGAACTCGCGGCCTGACGCACCGACGTGATGCCGATGTGGGTTGCCAGCTTGTTCTCGCGCTGAATCCTGGTGTGCTCGAGCCGGGCACCGTCGTCGAGCACGACCTCGCACGCCGTGTTGGTGAAATGCGGCTCGGCGCCGAGCGAGACGTAGCTCTCGATGATGTGGGCCGAGGCGTTGGGCGCCAGGTAGACCGCGAGGCGCGGCGTGATGACGGCGATCGCGGCGGCGGTCGTCGTGACGTGAAGGATCTCGATCGGCTCGACAACCGTTGCGTTGGCGCCGACGGACAGGATCGCGCCGCCGGTCCAGAGCGCCGCATTGAGCGCGGCGAATGGCGTCATCATGGCCGTTGCGCTGTCGCCGGCACACGACATTCCTTCGCCATCGGTTCCCGAAAGGGCGGCCAGGCGAACCGCCGCCGTGGCGGACAATCGCGACAACGCCAGGTCGACGACGCCATCCACCACGACCACGCGCAGCGAGCCGGCGCCCACGAGAAAGGGTGTGAGCTGCTTGTCCGTGAGCCGCGGTGCCGCGCCAGCCCGGGTGAACTGCGTCGACCCAAGGTGGCGCACCGACGTGAAGCGCCACTCCTCATTCTTTGACGTCGGGATGCCGACTTCGGCGAAGCGCGCGAATGCCGCTTCGCGCGCTTCTCGCACGCCGCAACCACCGGTTGCGCTGCCGGCAATGGCCTGTGCGGCCAGTTCAGCGAACGGCACCCGCTCGAGCGTAGCGGTCACGCGGCGCCAGCCTCACCGGTGAGCCATTCGTAGCCGCGCGCTTCGAGTTCGTGCGCGAGCTCCTTGCCACCCGATTTCACGATCCGGCCGGCGGCGAGCACGTGTACCTGGTCGGGCACGATATAATCGAGCAGGCGTTGGTAGTGCGTCACCAGCAGCGTGGCGCTGTCGGGCCGCCGGAGCGCGTTGACGCCCCTCGCGACAATGCGCAGCGCGTCAATGTCGAGGCCGGAATCGGTTTCGTCGAGCACGGCGAGTTTCGGTTCAAGCACGGCCATCTGCAGGATTTCGTTGCGCTTCTTCTCACCGCCAGAGAAACCGAAATTGACGGCGCGCTCCATGATCTCTGGGCCCCATTCCACCAACTTGAGACGGGTCTCGAGCAGGTCGAGAAACTCCATCGGGTCGAGCTCTTCGAGTCCGCGCGCCTTCTGGATCGCGTTGTATGACGCGCGAAGGAAATAGGCGTTGGTCACGCCAGGGATTTCCACCGGGTACTGAAACGCCAGGAACATTCCCGCGTGCGCCCGCTCCTCGGTTTCCATGTCGAGCAGGTCCTCGCCGCCGAACCGGACAGAGCCCGATGTCACGGTGTAGGCCGGATGCCCGGCCAGCACTTGCGCGAGCGTGCTCTTCCCCGAACCGTTGGGACCCATGATCGCGTGCACTTCGCCGGCGCCGATGGACAGCGTGATCCCTTTGAGGATTTCGGTGTCGCCGGCGGTGGCGTGGAGATCGTTGATTTCTAACAATGCCATTGCACTACGCTCCATTCAATTACGGGCCAATGCGGGCGCACGGGGTGCGCCCCTGCATTCAATCCCGCACGGGCGCACCCTCTGCGCCCTTTCGATGGGCGCCGGGGCGGCG
>JANYCP010000071.1 GCA_025360265.1 Gemmatimonadota bacterium | reverse complement strand
CGTCACCGCCGACGACGACGGACTGACCCTCGATGCCGACGTGCGCCCACCGGTTGGGTTCGTCATCAACTGGAGCTGGTCGGGGTACACGCTCTATCGTCGACCAAACGTGGCGCCACTTCCAGTCCGTTACGATGCGGTCCTCGGCGCCAAGGCGGGAATGCCATGAGAATTGTTGCCGTCCTGGGCGCACTGCTCCTTGCATTCCCTGGCGCCTTGCAAGCCCAATGGACCGTGCAGCCGCACGGCTGGTTCATGTCGATCACCGCCAGCAAGGGAACGATTCCCGATCGTTTCGATCCTGGCGTCGGTGCCATCGCGAATGGACTCGACAAGGTCGACGGCGGACTCTATTACATCTATGGACTGATCGATGGCCTGAGCGTCGGCGTCGGCCAGGGATTCACCCATCTCGAAGACAATCACAACGGCACCACGGTCACGACGACGGGCTTTGGCGCCACCGGCATCTTTGCAATGAAGCGGATTGCGCAAGGAAAACTCGGCGTGCTTTCGATCCAGCCGCGTGTCGACCTGCCCCTGCTCTACAACACCAACGACCGACCCGTACTTGGGCCGATCGAGGCCGAAGCGGAGTTGCGTCTGCTCTATGGCACCGGATATGGCATCGGCTCGCGACGCGGTTGGTTCTCCGCGTCCGTCGGTGGCTCACCGTGGCGTCACGGCAATGACGAAATTCGCTACGACGCCACCATCGGCCTCGATGCGGGGCGCGGCTGGACGCTTATGGCGCAGACGTTCAATGTCGCCGCGCTGCCCATGTCAGGGCAGACCGGCAGTCCGTACAGCGCGACGAAAATTGGCGCGTCTGCCGTTTATCACGTGAGCCCACAGCTGGGCATTGTCGGTGGCTACTATGCGGGTGTCGCTGGAAAGAACTCCGCCCGCGAGCGGACGTTCTCGCTGGGCATCTGGCTGACTCACGCTCCGCATCCCGTCGCGGCTCCGCAGCCCATCAAGTAGGTACCCGCCGCGCAGCCGCGCCCTGCGGTCCTGCGGTATAATTCATGGGTACCCCCGGCATCCATGAGGCTCCCCGATGAAGCAGCTCGCCCTGACGTGCGTCGCCGTTGGATTGTGCAAATGAGGCCCGTCGTGCACATCAGACTCGTCATTGTCGCCGCAGTTGCCGCGATTGCTGCGCCGCCCTGCGCGGTGAGCGCCCAGGAGCTGGTGCCGGGATTTGCGGCGGCGCGCCCGGACTCCACGGTAAAATCACTCGTCGACCGACTCGACCTGCAGCGCTACAAGGAGACGGTACGCGGCCTCACGAACTTTGGCGACCGCCGCCAGGGGACCGCACGCAATCGCGCCGCGATCGATTGGATCGAGGCGCAGCTCAAAAGCTATGGTTGCACCAACACCGAGCGCGTCCACTACGAATACACCCGACGGCAGATTCCGCTCCCGTCTGATAGTGCGCCAGCTCGCGGACGTGGCGTTGTTCCGCCGCCGACTCCTCGGTTGACGAATCCTACGAAGGGATCGCGCGGTCCGAGCGGCGTAAACATGAAGCCGGAGTTGCAATCAGACACTGCGCTGCGACGGATAAACGCCGAGCCCGATACGCCGGGACCACGCGAAGAAGTATTCTGCACCAAGGTAGGTTCCATCCATCCGGAAGAGATGTATATCGTCAGCGGTCACATGGATGGTCACGGCTTCGGTGCGGCCGCCAATGATGACGGCTCGGGCACCGCACTCGTCATGGAGCTCGCCCGCGTGCTGAATGCGCCCGACGTGGTAACCGATCGTTCGATTCGCTTCGCGCTCTGGAACAACGAAGAGACCGGATTGAACGGCGCGCATGCATACGTCGACCAGCGCAAGGACCTTCAGGGGAAAGAATCGCCAACAGGTTCCGGCAAGTACCCGGAACCGAAATGGCTCGGCATGATCCAGCACGACATGATGATGTGGGATCACGGTATGCCCGGCCCCGACGGCAAGGTCAGCGCAGAGCAGCGGCGCGAAGCAGACGTGAATGTGGAGTTTGCCGGGACGTCAAAGTTCGCAGCCGAAGCCGCAAGGCTTGCCTGGTTTTTCCGGAATGCAAACGACAAGTACGCAACCGACTATCCCGCGGCAGTGGGCGATCGGATGAGCAATACCGACTCCGATCCGTTCAAGGATCTCGTCGCCTCAATTTCACTGCGAGAAAATGAGCGACTGGCCCACACCGGCAGTGGGTGGAATCCGACCTGGCACCAGCCTATTGATGTCATGTCGACGTTTTCGGACAAGGACTTCCGCCTTGGATTGAACGCGGCGCAGACCACGCTCGCTGCGATCGCACACCTGACCGGGGCGACAATCAAGCGATGAGCGCGAGGCGCACGCGGACGATTCTGGCTGGTATCGCGATGCTGCTTGCCGCCCATCGCGCTGTCGGACAACAGTCGATCGAGATTGCGGCGATTGACCTCCCGGAAGCAGTGCGCCACGCCATCGTTGCGACCTACCAGGGATATCAGTTTGTCGAGACACGGCGCATCGATCGCGGCAACAAGACGAGACCGCTTTTCGAGATTCACCTCCAACGGCCAGCGGATCGCGTGACGGTGGTGTTCTCCGAAACCGGCGAAGTCGTCAGCAAGAAACTTGTCCTGCGGCCGGGGCCGCAGGTGCCCTCGTCCAACGTGGTAGGTTTGTGGCGCGGAACCTCAACTTGTCCACCGCAGTACGGATCGTGTGACGTCGACAGCGTCGTGTACCGCATCAGGACGGTGCCCTCCGATTCGAATGCGTTCGACATTGCGATGACGCGCTTTTCCATGCCGAGTGATACGATCAGGGGCGAACTCGCCTGCACGCTGGACCGCCATCGCGTCGTGCTCGTCTGTATTGCCAAGCCAGGGTACTGGGAGCTTGTCGTGCACGGCGACACGCTCTCAGGCACGCTCACCCTCGATGGCGGACTTGGGGCCCGCAAGGTTACCGCGCACCGCCAGTAGGACCTGCTTGCCCGCCCTGACGCTTGCGATTCACCCCGGCTGGGTGGAGTATCCTATGGTCCCCACATCCACCAGCACGAATCCGAGGTTGCTAGCCATGCGCGTGAATCGTCTTCGCTGCCTGACGCCGCTCCTGATCCTCGCCGTCCTTGGCGTCGCCCCGCTCGCCGCGCAGCGCGGCGGTCGCGGACTCGGCCCTCCAGCCAACAACCCGTTCCAGGGAAAGGGGCTACCGTTCGAGACTGGCTTCCGCGCCTACATCGTCATGAACATGGCGGGAATGGGAGCGGCGGTCGATCCGAAGGAAATCATGTCGGGCACCGAGACCGGTGCGCCGGCGCAGACCAACACCGCAGGC
>JANYCP010000032.1 GCA_025360265.1 Gemmatimonadota bacterium | reverse complement strand
GTGCGGTAGCCCGCCGCGATGCCGACATACGTCACCCCGGCATCCTGAAAGCGCAGCTCAAGTGGGCGGGCGAGGTTGCCCCCGCTGAGGGCGAAGTCGACGACCGACGTTGGTCGCCATGCCAACCGGATGTCGGCGCCGACCGATGACGCGCCCGGCTGGACTTCGCCGTGCGTGCCGACGTCTACGGCCCATTGGTCGGCCGGGGCGATTGTTCCGTCAACTGCCCAGCGCCACCCTTGATCCTTCCAGGAAAGCCCGGCGGCATTCACGTCCGCGTTGTCGTAGCGATACCACTCTACCCGCGAGCGCAACTGCACCTTCGACATCGGCGTGATGGCGATTGCCGCACTGACGCCATTGAACGGCACCGGGGAGAAGACACCCCATACGGTCCAGAGATCGAAGAATGGCCGATAGTGGCGGGCGGCAAGGGTGCCCGACACGGCGGTGTTGGTGTATGTGACCGACGCGTCTGCGCTGCCGAGTTGCGCCTGGGCGATGTCATAGTCCAGTCCGGCGGTGATGCCGACCCGGTGCACCGGCGTGGCGTGCAAGCTCGCGGCCGCGCGTTCGGCCACGATGTAGTGAGTCAGTGGATCGAGTTCGCGGCGGTACTCCGTCTGCACATCGAGACCCGGCAAGTGCGCCGCCGCAAGCAGACCAATCACGATCTGCCGACTCGAGGGTTGATAGTCGGCCAGTGGATCAACTGCCGGACTGGTGACCGGCAGGATTGTGCCGCGCGCCGTTCCCCAGCCACCATACGCGCCGAACTCGAATCCGGTCGCGGCAGGGCGCCACGTTACCCGCGCGCCGTCCAAGCCACTGGTGCCGACGCTGGCGAGCCGACCGAACTCGATCGTTCGTCCGATCTGTGCCGTGATCCCTTCGTGGATGTACTCGGCATACCCCTCAATGATTCGCAGCGTCGGCGAGGTGCCGGGCCAGACGGGAGCGCCGTTCAGGTCCGTGAGCGCCCGCACGTTGGCGCGAATGCTCAACCCGGGAATGCCCAGTCCCCAGAGCGACAAGGTCGCTCCGATGCTCGCCGGGGCGCCGGTTGCCAGGGCGCCGGGACGATAGAATCGGCAGTATCCATCGCCGATGCACTCGACCGCGAAGCCGTCCGGGCTCTCGAGTCCGCCCGAGCTGCCGATCCGCGCGCTTCCCTCCGCGATGCTGTCGGGAGTGATGCCGCGAAACTCCACGCGCTGCGCCGCCGCGTCGAGCCGTAGCCGCCACGACTGTCCATGGGCTGCCGACGCACCGAAGGCGATCGCGCCAGTCACCAATGCGATCCGGAACGAACCAGTCATTCGCTGCCCTGCGCCGCCAGTCGGGCACGGAATTGGGCGGGCGGCTCAAGAAAGTGACAGGTCGAACACTCGCCCTGTGGCTGGTGATCCTTCTGGGGCAAGTGACATGTCAGGCAGAAGTTGCGTGATGGATTGAGCGCGGCGATCCGCGCCGGCGTGTGACAGGCATCGCAGCGTACGTGCGTCGTCCGCGAGTGTGCGGCTGGAGTTTCGGCGCGACTGTGACACGCGGTGCACGCGCGGCCGTCGGCGTGATGGCTCTCGTGACATGCGGTACAGCTGCGCACGCTGTCGGGTGGCACCGTGTTGGGTGCCTGATGACAGGAGCCGCATGGCGTTGCCTGATGGACCTCATGGCGAAACGCGACTGGGCGTGCAACAGGCTCGCGTCCTGGCATTCGCACCGCGACCGCCATGACGCGCGGGACCGACAGCGTTGTCGCCGCGTGGCAGCGATTGCAGTCGGCCGCACTGACGGCACCCGCCATGATCGATTGGTGGTGGCACAGATCGCACCCTCGCGGGACCTCGAAGACGAGGTGTCGCGTGGTGTTGACGGCATGGCAGGTGAGGCAGGGCAGGGCGGCGTGGCGAGGGTGCGGGAAGGAGTCGGCGGCGAGTGGCGGGGGGTCGTCCGGTGGCGCGTCACCCTTGCCCCGGTGGTCTGGTTCGTCTCCGTCTACCGGCGGCATGGTCTGGGCCGGCACACCGATCCGTTTGCGGATCACGGCGTTGGTGTCAAACGGCAGTGGCGGTTGGAATAATCCGCGCTTGCGTACGGCGGTGTGGCAGCCAACGCAGTCGGATGCGTCGACCGATGCCGCGTGCGGCTGATGGCACGTGAGGCATTGTGCCTGGATTCGCTTATGGTTGGCGCCGCCGTGGAAGGCGCTTCGCTCGAGCTGGTTATGACACGTAGCACAACGCGCCCTCGCATCGCGTGGCAGCGAGTCGCGGTGCACATCGTGGCATGATCCGCACGTGCCCTTGTGGGGATCCTTCGCGGCAACGTATCCGGTGGGCTTCCCTTCCATGCCATGACAAGCCCGGCACTGGAGCTGGGATGGAATCAGGGCACGCACGGCGGAGTCGCGGCTGGCGAGCGCCGGGATGTCCGCCGTGAAGGCATGGCACGTCGTGCACTTGATCTCTGCCAGCTTCGCCATCGCGCCGAGGCGGATCCGCTGCTCCTCATGACAGCCACTCTGCTGACAAGCTCCTGCCGATGGCACGAAGCGATGAATCTCGGCACCGTGACATTTCGCGCACGACAAATCTTTCAGCGCGGCAGAATCGGAGCCGAAATGCACCTTGTGCCCGGCAAGGAAGAGCGCGTGCTGATATGGCTTCTTGCCGTCGGCGATCTGGTGACACGACTCACAGCGACCGTTCGGGACCGGAGCATGCACCCCGATCTTCCCAGGACGCTGAGCAACCCACAGCACCATCTGGCGCGCGCTGGCGTAGAGTGATTGCTGGTGGCAATCGTGACATTTGAGCTCTTCATGTTTCCCTGCACCAGCGCCGAATCGCCGGAACGGACGCTCCATGATGTGGCAGCCGGTACAGAAGCTGTTGTCGTGCTGCATGTAGTTCCAACTGGTCATGCCGCCGAAGGCGACCACGGCTAACGCGACGATTGCCGTGAGGCCGAGTGCGAACTTGACGTGACCGGCGCGGGTGCGAAGCCAACCGAGCCAGTGCGCGCGCCGTCGCCATAGGACGGCGAAGATGCCGATACCGATGACCGCACCGAGGACGGCACCGGCAATCTGGATCCATGAGGGGACCTGAAAGGCGAATCGCACGAACGCCGCGACGCCGCCCGGGAGCGGCGCCTGCGACAGGGTGTGGCGGAGCGAGGTCGCCGCACCAGCGAGTGTGTCGAGCCCGTGTAACAGCGTATCCCCCGGTGCCTTGATCGCACCGGGGGACTGCTGGATCACCTGTTCAACGAGCGAAGCATTCAAACGATAGGACCTACTTCGGTGCCGTCGTGGCGGAGCGAATGAATTGCGGTGACCGGGTCTTGGCGTCGCTCAGCGCCTTGTCGACCGCAGCTTGAATCGGTGCCGGTGGCGCTGGCAACGCATACGCGCTGCGCAGTTCGGTGATGTTCGCCGCCAGGAGCGCCCGTGCCAGGAACGGGTTATGCACCCCGAACGAGTTGTCACCGTGTCCGTATGCCCGTTCCGCGAAGAGGAGCACGTTGAATTGTGCGCCTCGAGCCGGCGTCACCACCGTCGTGGTCGACAGCTCCAGCGGTCGATCACGCTTGATGATAGCCAGGTAGCCACCATCGATGGGCGCCGCGTCAATCTTGCCGTCGTGGTTGGCGTCGATCCAGATCTGATCGGCCATGCCAGCAATCGTGCTGCGCAGTGAACTCAGGATCGACGCGGCAACCGCTGCGGTGCCATGACAACCCGACGCCGTGCATGACTTGAACGTGCGGGCAGTGGCCGAGTACGCGCAGGTAGTGTCGCCGGTGGGCTTTCCGCGGGCGTCGACGCATGGCAGCGGCCGGAACGAGTGACCAGTCGAATGGAAGACGAAGTTGCCACTCGTCGAGTCGGTGACATCGAACGCCACCACATGGCAGCCAGCGCACAGCTTGGGATTGGCGATGCTGGAGTGCGTGGTGAGTGTGATCTGGGTGTCGATCGCGACGCCGGCGGGGCGATACCCGGCGACTCCGAGCAACACATATCCGGCCGCACCGTGTGGCGTACTCGATGCCGCCGTTGGCGAACCGCGGTTCAGGTGGCACTTCATGCACAGGTTCATGTCCGGATCAGGACTGTTGATCGGGAACCGGAGTTGGTGATCGTTGGGCGATCCGTGCGGGTCGTGGCACACCGCGCAGGTGTGCGGCGAATTGACCGCGGTGGAATCGCGTTCCTGGTAGTTGGTCACGACGCCCCACGAGGCCAGGGCAGTCTTGCCTTCGTGGCAATTGCGGCAATTGGACGTGGTGTTGTTGATCGCGGGCGACTCGAGCTTTGAATGCCCGCTCGCTGCCCATTCCTCGGCGAACGGCGTATGAATTCCGGTATGACATGACGCGCAACTCGCGCTCGCCTTGGTCAGTGTCACGCGAGCCAGCGGCCAGTTGCTGCGGTTCTCGGTCAACCCGACGTGTTTCGTGCCAGCGCCGTGACAGCTCTCGCACTGCACGTCCTGGTATGTGGTGTCAGCTTTCGCAAGCCAGCCGGCAGGACCGGTGAGCCCGTTGCCGTGCTCGTTCACCGTGTGGCAACTGTAGCAGGCGGATGTCGCATGGCCGCTTGCGACGAGTGTGCTGAATGCGCTCGCGTGCTTGGTCTGCGACCACGACGCCTGATGGCCCGCGTGGCAATTGCCGCAGGTCGTTTGCTTGGTGCTGGCGTTGTAGTAGCCGAGGAGACCGCTCACGCTGTCGGGCGCGGCGTTGAACGGCGCGCGATCGCGGTAGACGATTTCGCTCGAGCCGCAGGCGGCAAGGAGCAAGGCGAAGAGCGGGACGACAATTGGGCGCTTCATAAAGGCACTCTCGTGTTCGCTGTGTGCCGACCGGGCCAGGTTTGTTCCTCCGTAATGATACCGGAGCTGGGTTCAGGAATGAGCCCGATGAAGACCTCTTAATCCACACAAGACCCTTCTCTCCATCCAAGGAACCGGCGCGTCAATCGTGCCTCATGTTGAGATACATTCCGCCATGGTGATTCCGTGAAGCCTCGTTGGCGATTCGCTGTCGTTCCGATCGTCGCGCTTGTCGTGCTTGCTGCTGGTGGCGCTATCCGACTCGCTGGCAATGATCCCGCTGCCGGACGCATCTGGTTCGTTGGCCTGCTGATCACCGGCGCCCCGCTGGTGTGGCAGACTGTGCGC
>JANYCP010000014.1 GCA_025360265.1 Gemmatimonadota bacterium | reverse complement strand
GTGGTGATCTTCGAGGAGCGCGATGTGCTGCGGGGTGACGGTGGGCCGCCGCTGGCAGATGTGTCGCTCCGACTGCCGCTCGTGGCGAAGGATCCGCGGGTGCGCGAGTGGATTCGCCGAGCGGGGGGAGCGGCGGGCAACAAAGGGGCGGCGACGCACTCGGGAATCGGCATGCTGGTGGCGCTCGCCTATCCTGATCGCGTGGCAAAACGTCGCGATGCGCCGGGGCGTTACCTGTTGCGAAACGGGCGTGGTGCGATGCTTCCCGTGAGTGATCCGCTGGCGCACTGCGATTGGATCGTCGTGGCACAGATCGACGATGCCGGACGTGACGGACGAATCACGCTGGCCGCCGCACTTGATCCCGATGAACTCATCGCGCACGCCGCGGAGCAACTCGAGGTGCGACAAGAAATCACCTGGAACGACGTCACCCGCAGCGTCACCGCGCGCAAGCGCACCATGCTTGGCGCGCTCGTCATCAACGACTCGGCGCTACCCAATCCGGATGCCGAGGCTGTGCTTGCCGCGCTCCTTGATGGTGTTCGCCGCATCGGCGTGAGTGCGCTGCCGTGGAGCGACGGTGCGGTGTCGCTGCGGCAGCGCCTTGTGTTTCTGCATCATCACGACACCACATGGCCCGATCTCTCTGACATCGCCCTCGCTGCGTCGGTCGATCGTTGGCTCGGTCCATTGATTCATGGCAAGCGCAAGCTCGACGAATTGTCGCGAGTGAACATGAGCGACGCACTTCGCAATTTGTTGACGTGGGAGCAGCGCCGGGCCCTCGACGAACTCGCTCCCGAACGGATTGAAGTACCGACTGGATCGCGGGTCGCGGTGGACTACGCCGTTCCAGAGACGCCAACGCTCGCGGTGAGGCTGCAAGAGGTCTTCGGCTTGCATGACACGCCGAAGGTGGGGCGCGGCGTGCCGGTCACGATGCAGTTGCTCTCGCCGGGTTACAAGCCGGTGCAGATCACGCGTGATCTGGCGAGTTTCTGGAAAGCGGGCTATTTCGATGTAAGGAAGGACTTACGCGGGCGGTATCCGAAGCATCACTGGCCGGAGGATCCAATGACGGCAACACCCGTGCGTGGGGCGAAGCGGCGGAAGTGATCGGTCGGCGCCCGCCACACTCTGCGGCTGTAGTTGGCATCTTCATCGCACTTGCGATGGCGCCGAGCCTCGCACGCGCGCAGAGTATCGCGGATCGTGCGTCGCTCGCCGCCTGGGGTGATTCGCTCCGCGCGATCACATCTCCCGCCCAGCTCGCCACGCTCGAACGCGCCGCTGGGATCGCGCCGTCGGTCGACGGCCTGCGCCAGAACCTGTTCCTGCTGCGCCGCGGTGAATTAGCGCACCGTCGTGGCGATCTTGCGGAAGTCATTCGGCGCACCGGCCTGGCCGATCACGATCATGGTGACTGGCGCTGGATTCCGTTTGTGTTGGCGCGCGCGTACGCCGCGCTGGAATTCGGCGGTTGGCACGACCTGATCCCCGACGACAAGCGAAATACCGACGAGCCGTACGCGGTGGCGTCCTGGCGATACCTGGTCGAGGCATTGCGACGCGACCCAGAGTTTGCGCCGGCCCGACGGTGGATGATTGGCCTGATGGTTGCCGGTGGCGATCGATTGATGATCGAGGAACAACGGGCGATGCTGGAGCGCGAGGTGGCGCGTCCGATGCCGGATCCCGATGCGCTGCTGGTGTGGGGAAGGTATCTGCGCGCCGAGCGTCGTTATGACAAGGCACTGACGGCGTTCAACCAATCGCTGGCGCGCGGTGGCGATTCCTCGCGCTTGGCACTCGAGCGAGCCCGCACGCTCCGGACGTTGCACAATCGGGACGGCGCGGCCGCGGCGTATTGGAGCGGGATCGACCACCTGACTGCCGTGGGCCGCGAGATGTATCACTACGACCTCGCGTGGATTGTTGCTGCGGATTCGCTGGCGGCTTTCGACCGCACGCCCGACAACGCTGTGGCCGGATGGCTCCATCGATTCTGGGATGAGCGCGATGCCGCGGCGGCAAACCACCCGGGCGAGCGGCTCGATGAACACCTCCGTCGCTGGTCGGTGGCATTTGCCCGATATCGTGCCCGCACGCCATGGCGCCGAAGCATGTACCACCAAGTTGACCTCTTTTTCGATAACGACGATTGTCTCCACCGAGCCGAAGACCTGTATGCCACCGTCTGGCGGATGCCACCGGTACATCCGGGCGACTTGCGATCATCCGAATGGCTGCTGGATCATCGGGGCATCATGTACCTGCGTCACGGCCAACCGTTGCAACGTTTCGGCGGAACAACCGCCCAGCTCGACGCCGAGGATTTTCGCAGCGGCCCCGATTGGAATAGTCTCGACTCAACCTCGGTCTGGTCGGCCTGGGCCAAGGGGCGAAAGGTCAAGACCTTTGGCGGTGGGTTTGAGGACGGTGTGTTCAAGCAGGGGCTCGTGCCGTACCAGACACCACCGCGGTTCGTCGAATCGTGGCTCTACTTCATTGACGGTCAACTGCAGCTCTTGCACTTTCGCGATAGCTACGCGATCGGAATGTCCGCGGCCACCACGCTGACGAGCTTCCTTCCGTTCAACTGGGCGACGGCGCAATGGTCTGCGATCTCGGCAACGTTGCCGGAATATCAAGCCGCGGCCGCCCGGATTGCCGAAGAAGCGAAGTACAAGATTCCAGACAGCATGCCGAAGTGCTGGAACGAGATGCGGGTCGCTGATGCGCGGAGCCGCGCTGACTTGGGGATGGCAATTCACGAGGACTCAGATTCGCCACCACTTGTCACTCGATGGCGCTCCGTGATCCAGATGTACGCGCTCGGCGACGGCCGCACCGAACCGGGGAAAGCGCTCCTGTCCTTCGCATTCGGTGGCGATGCGCTGCACGCGCTGTCACTTGGCGACGGCACGCTCGCCTATCCGATCCAGTACCGCGTTGTGGCGTGGGAACGTGCCACCGGACGAACAATTACTCTCGACACGGCGCGTGATTTCACCCGCGCCGCGCCGCTGCCGGCGGGCGATGGACTGGTGTCGTTTCTGGAGTTGCCGCTGCCGGCTGGCGACTGGCAGGTCGCGGTGCGCGCCACGCAAGGCCTTGATTCCGTCGGTGCCTACGCCCTGCGCCGCGACCTGCACATTGACACGACTCTAACCATTGCGCTCAGCGACATTGTCCTTGGTATCGAAGGATCGCCACCTTGGCGCGCTCCAGACGGGTCACCGTTTGCCGTCAATGCGATGGCGTCGTGGCCAGCCGGCGGTACGGCAGAACTCTTCTACGAAGTGATGGGCCTCGCGGCGAACGAAGAGTACCGCACCACGATCGAGGTGCGTCCGGTGGATCCGAAGCAGACTTCATCGGTACGGGTGGCGAGCACCGATCGAGCGAGTGGTGCGGTGACTCATGTCCGGCGGGCGCTAGCGCTGGAGCGACTCGCGCCGGGGAAATACGATCTGATCGTGACGGTGGAAGCGGGTGGGAAGAAGGTGAGTCGGCATCAGGTCGTGGTGTTAGTTGGCGCGCATTAGTCGATCCGTGCGCCCCTTGCGGGGGGGGGGCTCGGGCTGTACACATTGTGGGTTTCACCTGAGCGCCGTTTCGGTCCCCCCCGACTTCGAGCTCCCGATGCCACGACGTGTTCGTCCCGCGCTTCCACCGCTCCTGCCGCCAGAACTCACACAAGCCCAGTGTATCACCCGCTTAGTAACAAGACTCGTGTGGACCGAGGCACAGTCTGACCTTGGTCCCGTAAGTAGGCAGGCCGTCGCGAGAGTTACGCCGCTTCGGCGATCGCTTTTCCCTGACGGATTTCCTGGTACTCCTTCGGGGTCAGGTGCCCGAGAGAGCTGTGCGGACGGACCGTGTTGTACTCCT
>JANYCP010000008.1 GCA_025360265.1 Gemmatimonadota bacterium | reverse complement strand
GCCAATCGACATCATGGTGTGCGCGCTGCAGTGGTCTGGTCGCCGGAGATCGCGCACCTCGCTCGCCAGCACAACGACGCCAATGTCCTGGTGCTTCCGTCGCGCTTCCTCGATGAAGGGACCGTGCGCGACATCCTTCGGGAATGGCTCAATACCCCATTCGAGGGCGGCCGGCACGTGAAGCGGATCGCCAAGATCGAGAACTCCGCCTGATGTCACACTTCGAGCATGATGCCACCCTGGTGCAATCCGATCCTGCCATCGCGAAGCTCATCGACGCCGAAGTGGTGCGTCAGCGCGATGGCCTGGAACTGATCGCCAGCGAGAACTTCACGTCACGCGCAGTGCTGCAGGCGATGGGATCATGCCTCACCAACAAGTACGCTGAGGGTTATCCCGGCAAGCGTTACTACGGTGGCTGTGAGGTCGTTGACCAGGTCGAGCAGCTCGCGATTGATCGCGTCAAGCAATTGTATGGCGTGGCGCACGCCAACGTGCAGCCGCATTCGGGCGTGCAGGCGAACTTCTGTGCCTACATGGCCCTGATGCCGCCGGGTGAGACGATCCTCGGCATGTCGCTGCCCCACGGCGGACATCTGTCGCATGGCACGTCGGTGAGCCACACGGGGCAGGTGTGGAAGTCGCAGGCATACGGCGTGGTGCCCGAGACCGGGCTCATGGACTACGACCAGATTCGCGAGCAGGCGAAGCAGGTGAAGCCGCGGTTGATTATTGCCGGCGGCTCGGCATATGCACGCATCATCGACTTCGCCGCGTTTCGCAGCATTGCCGATGAAGTCGGCGCGTTTTTCCTGGTCGACATGGCGCACATCGCCGGTCTGGTGGCGGGCGGCGTGCATCCGTCCCCGATTCCGCATGCCCACATCACCACGAGCACGACGCACAAGACACTGCGCGGTCCGCGCGGTGGGTTGATTCTCTGTCACGCTGAGCATGCCAAGGCGGTCGACAAGTCGGTATTCCCTGGTGGACAGGGCGGGCCGCTGGAGCATGTGATCGCCGGGAAGGCTGTCGCATTTGGCGAAGCGCTTGGTGACGATTTCAAGAAGTACGCAGCGCAAACGGTGGCGAATGCCAAAGTGTTGGCGGCCGCACTGGTTGATCGCGGCTTCGCGATTGTCTCAGGCGGCACCGATACGCATCTCATGCTCGTCGATCTGCGCGCCAAGGGGCTCACTGGTAAGGAAGCGGAGAAGGTGTTGGGCCAGGCTGGGATCACCGTCAACAAGAACACCATTCCCAACGATCCGCAGTCGCCGTTCGTGACGAGCGGTATCCGTGTTGGTACCCCGGCGTTAACGACGCGCGGCATGGGTGCGGCCGAGATGGTCCGGATTGCTGCGTTGATGGACACGGCACTCACGCAGCGTGACGATGCGACACTTGCGCGGGTGAAGCACGACGTGGAATCGCTCGCATCGGGCTTCCCACTGTACCCGTCCTACGTTCCGATGGCCTGATGCCGCCCGAGCTGCAGTTCGCCGACGGGATCCTCGCCAGAATTCATGCTTGCGGCGGCAAGAAGTACGATGAGCGCGCCTATCTGTTCGTCCTTGCCGCGATCGAGTACTTGCAGGGGAAGCTCGATGTGCGCCGCCACGTCAGCGGTGCTGAGCTTGCCTGGGCGTGTCGTGATTTGGCGCTCGAGCGCTTCGGACTCTTGTCACGCACTGTCCTCGATTGCTGGGGCGTGCAGTCCACCACCGATTTCGGGCGTATCGTCTTTTCGCTGGTGGAAATTTCGTTGCTGAGCACCCAGCCGGGTGACAGCGTCGATGATTTCGCCGGTGTCTATGACTTTGAAGTGGCGTTCGATGAGGGGTATGTGATCAAGACGGTATGATGTCGTTGTCATCCTGAGCGAAGTGAGCGCGGAGCGCTCACGGAGTCGAAGGACCTCGGTTTCAAGCGCAAGCGTCAGATTCGACGCCCTGTAGCCGGGGTCCTTCGACTTCGCGCTCGCTGCGCGAGCGCTCCGCTCAGGATGACAATCCGCTTTCCCGCCCCACTACCTTTCCTCCATGCGCCCCACCCCCGTCATCACTCCTGAACAAGCCCGCGCGTGGGACGCCGCTGCCATCGCCTCCGGCCGCTC
>JANYCP010000300.1 GCA_025360265.1 Gemmatimonadota bacterium | reverse complement strand
TGCAGCAGGCGAAGCGGCTGGGCGAACTCGAACACACGATCACCGAGGAGAAGGTGTTCGGCTGGCTCCTCCAGCAATCCACCGTTACCGAGGGTGCGGCGTGACTTACGCGTCGATCTATCCGCCGTACATTATCGAGCGCTCCAGTCGGGGCGAGCGGACGTATGACATCTTCTCGCGCCTGCTCATGGACCGGATCGTCTTTCTCGGCGCGGCGATCAACGATGACGTGGCGAACATCATCATCGCACAGCTGCTCTTTCTCGAGTCGGACAACCCGGAGAAGGACATCTACCTCTACATCAATTCGCCAGGTGGCGTGGTGTCGAGTGGCATGGCGATCTACGACACGATGCAGCACCTCCGTGCGCCGATCAACACGATCTGCATGGGGATGGCCGCCTCGATGGGTTCGTTCCTGCTGGGCGCCGGGACGAAAGGCAAGCGGGCTGCGCTGCCGCACGCCCGGATCATGATGCACCAGCCATCGGGTGGGGCGCAGGGCACGGCGGCCGACATCGAGATTCAGGCGAAGGAGATTCTTTACCTTCGCGGACAGATGCACGGACTGTATGCCAAGCACACCGGGCAGACGTTGCAGCAGATTGAACACGACATGGAACGCGACCGCTTCATGAGCGCGGACGAAGCAGTGACCTACGGATTGATCGACACGGTGTTTGCATCTCGCAAGGCCGTCACAGTGGTGGAGTAAGGAAAGGGCGCGATGTCAAACGACAAGCACCTGCGGTGCAGTTTCTGCGGCAAGAGCAAGGACTCGGTCCGGAAGTTCATCTCGGGCCCGTCGGTATACATCTGCAATGAATGCATCACGCTTTGCAATGAAATCCTCGCGGAGGATGAGGAACGTGAGGCCACCGAGGGGAAGAAGCCCGTCCCCTCGCCGCAGGAAATCAAGGACACGCTCGACCAATACGTCGTGGGACAGGATCGCGCCAAGCGCTCGCTCGCGGTGGCGGTGTACAATCACTACAAGCGCATCAATTCCGGCCCGCGCGATGCCGGTGAAGTCGAGCTCGAAAAGTCGAACATCCTCATGCTGGGCCCCACGGGCACCGGCAAGACGCTGCTGGCGCAGACGCTTGCCCGCATCCTCGACGTGCCGTTCACCATTGCCGACGCCACGACGCTGACCGAAGCGGGCTACGTCGGCGAGGACGTCGAAAACATCCTGGTGCGCCTGCTGCAGGCCGGCGATTTCAATGTCAGCGAATGTGAACGCGGCATCGTCTATATCGATGAAATCGACAAGATCGCCCGCAAATCAGAAAACCCCAGCATCACCCGCGATGTGTCCGGCGAGGGCGTGCAACAGGCGCTGCTCAAGATTCTCGAGGGCACGGTGGCGTCCGTTCCACCGCAGGGTGGCCGCAAGCATCCGCAGCAGGAATACATCCAGATCAATACGCGCGACATCCTCTTCATCTGTGGTGGCGCGTTTGACGGCCTCGAAAAAATTGTCGAGACGCGTCTCGGCCGGCAGCGGATCGGCTTCACCACGACCGACGATGCACCAACGACCGAAGGGAAGGTCGCGTTCGACGAGAATCATCCGTACAACCTCGCCGAGCCCGATGACCTCCTTCGATTCGGGATGATCCCGGAATTGGTGGGACGCCTGCCGGTGCTCGTGGCGCTTGAGTCGCTTGATGAGGACGATCTGGTGCGCATCCTGGTTGAGCCGAAGAACGCACTGACCAAGCAGTACCGGAAACTGTTCGACCTCGAAGGCGTTGGCCTGACCTTTGATCCCGAGGCGCTGCGTGCGGCGGCTCGCAAGGCAATCACTCGACAGACCGGTGCGCGCGGCCTGCGCGCGATTCTCGAGCACATGATGACCGATATCATGTTCGATTTGCCGAGCCGCACGGATGTTACGGAAGTGATCGTGACGCCAGAATCGATCACCCATGGAACGTCGCCACTGATCGTGACCGAGCGGGCGCGCCAGAAGAAAGAAGCGTGACCTCCGCGCTGTCCGACCTCCCGATTGAGTTTATCGGGAGCTTTCCCGATCCAGTCCACAAGCTCGAGCCCGAACTTCCCGAGTTCGCCTTCATCGGTCGATCCAACGTAGGCAAGTCGTCGCTATTGAATGCGCTGGTGGCGAAGAAGGGACTCGCGCGCGTCAGCAGCACGCCGGGCAAGACCCAATTGCTCAACGTTTTCCGGCTGCCGCCGTTCTACCTGATCGACCTGCCCGGTTATGGGTTCGCGCAGAGCAGCCAGGCGGCGCGACGCGAATACCGGATTCTGCTGGAATCATTGCTGCGGACACGCACGTCGCTCACCGGAATCGTCTGGTTGCTTGACATCCGACACAAGCCGTCGGTCGATGACCAGGACTTCCAGACACTCCTTGTCGAAGCTGGCAAACCGGTACTCGCGGTGTTCACCAAGGCCGACAAGATCACGCGCAGCAAGCACGCCGCCACGGTGGCCGAACGGGCCCGCGATCTCGGCCTGGCGGCCGACGAAGTCCAGTTGGTCAGCTCCAACACCGGCCAGGGCATCTCGGAATTGGGGGACGCTCTGCTCGCCGCGGCCAGCAATCCGGAGACGGTATGATCCGGTCCTGCACATTCGCTGTCCTGCTTGCGCTGCTCGCTGCGCCAACCGCCGCGCGGGCGCAAACCGCGTCCGACAGTGCCCGCACGGACAACCTGCCGACCGACAAGGGGATGCTCTCGCTCAGCAGCGCGACGGTAAACCTGAACAATGGCAACCTGCAGATCGTCTTCATTCCGCTCGACGAACGAGTACTGCGCTTGATTACCAGCGACTCCTATCATTCGATGCAGCGGCTCCTCGACCAACAGCGCAAGGCAATCGACTCGGCCGTCGCCGCAGCCGGTGTCTCCTCGCCGGGAATCGCGTTCGTCTCGTTCCAGGGGCTCGCGGCCAACACCCGGTTCGAGCCGGAGCAACTGACCATTTCGTACCAAGGGCAACAGATCCGGCCGGTGGCGTTCGTCCCGTTGTCGCCGACGTTTTCCAATCGACAGCTCGACCTGCGGCAGCAGGTGCAGGCGCTATTCATCTACCGCCGCGAAATCCCGGTGCGTGAATCATTCACCGTCACCTATCTTGCCGCCACGAGCGATGACTGGGGAAACCGGCTCTCCCGCTTTGACACGGAGCGGAGCCGCATCCTCGGCCTGACCCGCCCAGCCGGCGAAACCACAGGGCACTGAACATGGCGTTGCTCCCGCTCAAGCGCGTTGAACTCCCCGCCGCCGCGCGTCAGCTCCGCGACGAATGGCTCGCTGATCTCGACGCCCGGTTGCGCGCCACCGATGCCGATTGGAATGTGATCGTGCGCGATACGCTGTTCGAACTGGCGTATCCCGGACACGGCACCTGGAAGGATCGCAGCGCCGACGCGAAGTTTTCGGTGGCCAATCGGATCGCGCTCGACGCCTTCGATCCGCGTAACATCACGCTCGAGCCGGAGTATTACGCCGACGCGGATCCGGTGCGCTTCGCGCACGTAAAACCGCTGCTCTGGCTCTGGTATTCATTCGATCGGCTGCCGGTGGGCGGGCAGAATGTCGACCTGGGGATTCAGTTCCGCCGGATGCTGGCGCCGCACCTGTTTGCCCGGGTCGGACGGAACTTCAAGTGCTTTCAGCACGTGGAATTCTCGTACGGCTACCAGCTCGAAGTAGGCGACGACGTGGTGATTCACCGGCACGTGCTGCTCGACGATCGCGGCGGCCTCACGCTGGGCAATCGCGTCTCGGTGTCAGACTATGCCAACGTCTACTCGCACACCCACAGCATCGTGGACCAGAAAGACGTGACGCTGCTTCCCACCGTACTCGCGGATGACGTGCGGATCACCTATCACGCCACGGTGCTTGCTGGCGTGCACGTCGGTGAGAACGGAATGGTGGGGGCGTCTGCAGTGGCCACGAAGGATGTGCGGCCGTATCACGTCAATGTGGGGATTCCTGCCAAGTCGGTCCGGGTCAAGCCAAACGCGCCGCCGGAAGTGTTCGCCACGCACCGGATGCCCGAGAGGCGTCGGGAGTAGCGGTACTCAGCCGCGGTGGCGGGTGAGCGATGCGCTGAGGCGCGCCACCAGTGCTTTCGGCCGAAACGGTTTCGTGATGAAATCGGTGGCGCCGGCCTTCAACACCTTCACTTCATTGTCTTC
>JANYCP010000254.1 GCA_025360265.1 Gemmatimonadota bacterium | reverse complement strand
CTTCCTTAATATGGGAGTGCACAAGCTCGACGAGTTTCTCACCAAGACCACCGCGCCCAAGTGGAGTGGTGAGACGATCTTTCAGCCGATGGCGCCGCACTGCTGGGGTCCGCCGATGCAGGAACTGATCGGCAAGATGACTGCCGCGATGGAGCGGAACGCACCGGCCGGCGCCGATCTCAAGGGGTGGCGGTACTGAGAAGGGGCAGGGCCCGAGTGACGGACCCTCAGCTCCACGCAAACGTGCGGTAGTTCACTGCGGGCGTTGGGCCGTTGCAGGCCAACGCCGCAGCATATCCTTGCGGCGCCGGGAGGTCGGCGATCGACCATTTCGTCACGGCGTCGGGCTCACGCCGATCGGCGCGCAGTACTGCTGGCCGCTCGGGTGCGAGCGTGACGTCGAAATGGTCGAGCCCGGCGCCGATTCCGGTGCCGCGCCCCTTCAGGTACGCTTCCTTGCGCGTCCACCCGTTGTAGAAGCCGGGGATCAGCTGCTCCGCCGGCAACGCCGCCAATTCAGCGCGTTCGGCCGGCGAGAAAAACCGCTCGCTCAGCGCCACAGCATTGATGTCGCCCTGGATCGCTTCGAGATCGATACCGACCGGGCGCCCCGGCGAAATGGCGATCAGCGCGTGCCCGGCCGAATGCGACAAGTTGAATTCGATTCCTGGGTAGTCCGGCAGGAAGGGTTTGCCAGTCGATCCATGGTGGATGCGGATCTCCCTGGGAGGGAGATCAATCGCCGCCGCGAGAACCAGTCGCAATGCTGAATGCGCTGCGACAAATCGCGAACCGTGACGCACGGCAGCAAACCTGCTGGCACGGGCGCGCTCATCGTCATCGAGCAGGTGCGTCAATGCTGCAAGCGGCGCCGCATCGACGGCGACCGAGAACACCGTTACCTGGGCCTCAGCCATGCTCGCCCTCCGCACCCAGCAGCACTCCGAGTTCACTGGCAATTCCGGCCACGGTTGGTGTGTCGAAGAAGGCGAGGAGCGGCAACTCCACCCGCAGCGATTCGCGCAGCCGCGACACAATCCGTGCGGCGAGCATCGAGTCGCCACCGAGCGCGAAGAAGTTCTCATGCACCCCGGGGATATCGCGGCCGAGAAGGTCACTCCACGCAGCCGACACAATCTCTTCGAGCGGCGAACTCGGCGCCGTCGTGTCGCCCGAGATCACCGGCACCTCTGCCTGAATGTCCAGTTGTTCTGCGAGGCCGCGCCGCTGCAGTTTGCCTGTGGCACCCACCGGAATCCGGTCGACGATGCGAATCTGACGCGGCACCTTGAAGTAGGCCAGCCGCGCTGCGACGAACTCGCGCAACCCTCGAGGCGTGACCGTCATTCCCGGCTTCAGCACCACTGCCGCCGCGACATCCTCGCCCAGGATCGGATGCGAAATGCCGAAGCAGATTGCCTGCGCGACTGCTGGGTGATCGGCGAGCACGCCGTCCACTTCGAGTGGCGCAATCTTCTCGCCGGCGCGATTGATCAGTTCCTTCAGTCGGCCAGTAAGCGTGAGATACCGATCCGCGTCGAGAACGCCCTGATCACCGGTGCGAAACCACCCTGCGGTAAATGCAGCGTTCGAGGCTTCGGGGTTGTCGAGATATCCAGCAGCGACGTTGAGTCCACGGATCACCACTTCGCCGAGTTCACCGATCGGCAGGATCGCGCCGCCGGAACTCATGATCGCAACCTCCGGACCGGCGGCGATGCCAACGGTTCCTGGCTTGCGGATCGCTGGTGGCAGCGGATTGCTCGTCATCTGGTGAGCCGCCTCGGTCATGCCGTAGGCTTCGATCACCGGCACGCCGACGACCGCTTCGATATCGCGGATTGTGGCCGGGGCCAGTGCCGCTGACGAGGAGCGCACGAAACGGAGCGGCGCCTTCGCACGGAGTGCCCGGCCATCAGCTGTGGACAGTCTCTGCACAATCGCCTGGTGCATCGTAGGTACCGCTGAGTACCACGTCGGCCGAAAGCGGGCGAGCCACCCGGCGAACTCCGATGCAAGGAAGCCCGGCGGAACAATGATCGTGCCACCGGCGGCGAGCGGCGCGAGCAGCGCTGCAACCAGTCCGTGAATGTGAAACAGCGGCATGATGGTGAGCGATCGATCGGCGGCGCTGAGCGAGAGCGTTGCGCCGATGTTGTGGGCCGACGTCATGAGATTGCGGTGACTGAGTGGCACGATTTTCGGGCGGGATGTCGTACCAGACGTGTGCAGCACCAGGGCTACGTCATCGGGAGAGCACGGCGGCAGCTGAGTTCCGTTCGCGACGGTGCCGTCGACGGTCACGAATCCGCTTACCGCGTTCTGTGCGCGACCCACCTCTGCGACCGCAATGTTACGGGCCTGTGCGGCGTTGCGGGCCGGCGTGTCGAGCGCGGCATCGACCAGCAGCAGCTTCGGTTTCAGGTCGCCGAGGAAGAAGTCGAATTCGCTGCGGCCGTATGCCGGATTGAGCGGCGCGCAGGTCGCGGCGGTTGCCGCGCCGAGAAATGCCGAGACCATGCTGGCGCTGTTCGGACTCACGATGGCCACGCGGTCGCCGCGCGCCACGCCCCGCGCGCGCAATTCGCCAGCGACCGAGATGGCAGCCGTCGCAAGATCGGCATGACTCGCGGTCGGCGCGTCGAGAGATTCGAGCGCGGCGCCATCGCCGGTCTGCAGCAGCTCAAGTAGTCCGCCAATCGTGGCAGGCAGGATCGGGTTCTTCATCTCGGCGTCGTCGCAGCATTGACGCGTTCCAACTGCTTCCGAAGGATTTCCGGAAGGTGCGAGAAGAGGACCTCACTGTGCCCGGCATCGACTCGGTGAATGACGAGAGCGGCGGCAACGCGTTGCCAACCGATCGCTGGTCGGCCCCATGCGTGTTCCGCCGCCGGAGTGAAGACGAGGTCGGTCCGTCCGGCGTATTCGGGGTGACGGTAGGCATACTCGGCGTGCATGTGCTGTCTGATCATCTGGCTCAACGGAGTGGCTGGTCGCTGGTCGGCCATCGGCGTTGCGATCGTTGGCGTGTTCCGCGCGAATCGATCCCGCACTCGACTGGTGATCCGGAGTGCAAATCGCCCGAGCGCCGCGGCCCGTGCGTTGGCGGGCATGCTGATCAGTGTTTCGGTGCGTAGGGCGAGGAACTCAAATCGGTCGCGGCGACTGTTGGCGTTGCGTTCGACGACGAAGCTGATCGCGTGAAGCAAGATGCGAGTGAGGGTACCATATCGCGTCGGCGGAATTGCGTCGACAACCAGCAAGAGGTCCACGTCCTGGCCCGCCAACCTGAGTCGCCGGGCGATTTCAAATGCCACAAGGCCGCCGACACAGAATCCGCCGAGCCGATATGGTCCATCTGGCTGCAACCGGCGAATATCGGCCATGTGCTTGTCGGCCATCCGCTCGATGGTGGCGTCGCGGAACTCCGGCGTGGCCGGCAGCGGCGGAACGGCATACAGTGGTTGTTCCGGGCCAGCGGCCCGAGCCAGTCCGCGGCAGTAGAATCCGCCACCCATCATGTCGCCGGTCAGCATGAAGAACGGGGCGCGGCCGGGTGCACCCGGTTGCACTTCCTGCACACCAAGGTCCACTGTCTGAAACGACTGCTCCACCAGTGCCCGCGCGAGCGAGCGAATGGTGCTTGCCTTGAAAAGCGTAGCCAACGGAATGCGATAGCCCGTGCCTCGCTCGAGTTCGTTCACCATCTTCGCCGCCAACAACGAGTGTCCACCGAGCTCGAAGAAATCGTCGTCGACACCAAGCTGGTCGATCCCTAGCAGCGGTCCCCAGATGTCGACGAGCGCCAACTCGAGTGTGGTGCTTGGCGATTCGAGCGCGGTGGACCCGGTTCGGCCATCGGTCGCACTACCTCCTGCTGCCGGCAGCGCCGCTCGATCGATCTTGCCTGAGGGGAGAAGTGGCATGGCCGAAACAATCGTGATCACTGTCGGAACCATGTAATCCGGCAGCTGCTGCTTGAGCGTGGTGCGAATGGCCGCGGGATCGAGCGACGGAGTCGCCGCAAGCTCCACATATCCAACCAGCCGCTCGTCGCCGCCGGGGCCGGGCTGCCTCACGACGGCGGCCGCCCGAATCCCTGCGACAGTGCAAAGCGCGGACTCGATCTCGCCAAGTTCGATGCGGAACCCGCGGAGCTTGACCTGCGAGTCGAGGCGGCCGAGGAAGTCGAGCAAGCCGTCGTGGCGCCATCGCGCCAGGTCGCCGGTGCGGTACAGCCGTCGCCCGGTGCCGGGACGATAGCAATCAGCGATGAAGCGTTCGGCCGTGAGATCTGGTTGGCCGAGATAGCCCAAGGCGACGCCTTCTCCGCCGACATACAACTCGCCCGGTGTGCCGATCGGGGCAAGTTCGCCTTGGCGGTCGGCCACCCACGCTTGGACATTGGCGAGTGGTCGTCCGATCGGGACCGGGCCGGCGATGTCGTCCGGACCAGGAACGAAGAATGTCGAGTCAATCGTTCCTTCGGTTGGGCCATAGTGATTCGAGAGCGTCGCGTGCTGTGTTCTTCGAAATGCCGCGATCAACTCGGTAGTCATTGCCTCCCCGCCACAGCAGACCAGACGGAGTGCCGGCAGCTGATTGAATCCCACGGTGTCAAGCAACACGCGCAACAGCGACGGGACCATGCTCACGACTGTGACACGGTGGCTTGCCATCACTTCGACGAGTGCGCGCGGATCGTTGTGCTGCCCGGGCGGGGCCATCACGAGTCGTGCACCGGCGAGCAGTGGTTTCCAGAATTCCCACACGGACGCGTCCACGCCAATCGACGTCATCTGCACCATCACATCGTCGTCACGAAGCGGAAATTCCTCCGCCATCCAGGTGAAATAGTTGACGACACTCGAGTGCGAGATCACCACGCCCTTCGGCTTCCCGGTTGATCCTGACGTGAAGATCACGTACGCTGGATCGGTGGCGGCGAGGGCGCGCAAGTCGCTGGCTGGCGCAGCATGGCTCTCGTGCGAATCCCATTCCAACGTCTGGAGTTCGGTCGAGTCGAGTCCGGGCGGCGTCCCGGGGCCCACTATCACCAACCTCACGCCCGCACTTTCCAGCATGCCAACAATCCGTGGCAGTGGCAACGATGGATCGATGGGCACGTAGGCGGCGCCCGCGTTCATCACGCCGATCATTGTCGCCACCAGGCCGGCGCACCGCTCCATGCACACACCGACGAACGCACCCGGACCAATGCCGCGCTGCGTCAGTGCAACGGCAATCCGCTGTGCCTCCTCTGCCAGTTGATGGTACGACCATTCCGCTTCCGGAGCTGTCACGGCGATCCGATCCGGCGTCGCGCTCGCTTGACGCGCCAGCAGCACTGGCAGCGTCAGCGTGCGGTCGCGCGGCCGATCGGTCTGGTTCCACGCCTCGAGCTGTG
>JANYCP010000246.1 GCA_025360265.1 Gemmatimonadota bacterium | reverse complement strand
GAGCGGCCACTTTCGTTCCGGTCCGCCGAGCTGGTCGGCGCGCGGGAACGCGTTGGCCGCAGGATGATCGCCGAGGGGCAGGTACATGAAGAGATGTTTTTCCTTGCAGGCTCGGCATTCGGTCATCGTGTTCATCCAGTGGTTCCTCGTTGTGGTGAGGCGCCGGCCGCAACGCGGCGAACGACGTCGAGTGTATCGCGTGTGCCCACTTCCCAGCGCAGCGCACGACCACGGGCGCGCGCCCGGGTGCGCAAGTCGGCCCGCAGCGCATCGTCATCCAGCACCCGCCCGATCGCATCCACCAGCGCATCGACCGACGGATCGGCGACCATGAGCGCGTGCCCACGGGCTACTTCACCCAGCCCGCCGCGGTCGGCGGCGACTACTGCCGTGCCGCAAGCCAGTGCCTCGACCGTAGTCATGGACCATCCCTCGAACTCCGACGGGTGGACAAATACGTCGGCGGCGCAATAGATCGGGACGAGATCAGCGTGACGGTCGACCTTGCCGTCAGTCTGGACCACGTCGTCAACAATGCCGAGATCCTGGCACAGCTGCGCCAATGGGAAGTCAGAGGTATTCGGCCCGAAGAGCACGAGCCCATGCGGGATCTTGCGGCTCTTGCGCAGCGCGGCATAGGCGCGCACCAGCATGGGAACATTCCGCCTTGCCGATCCCTTGCCGACAAACAACACATACGGGCGATTGCTGCCGAAGAACCGCTGCCGTGTGGCGCGCAAGACGTTCTCATCCTCAATCGGCTGGAACGCATCGTCGGCACCCTGGGGAATCACCACGATCCGTTCACGGGGCACACCGTAGTAGCGCACCACGTTTTCGCGGGTCGCCTCCGCCGGAACGATCACGGCGTCGGCATTGCGCGCGCAGTGGCGGTACAGTCTCACGTAAGTCTGCAGAAAGAACCGCGAGTGCGCGATCGGTTCCGCCTCGTCAACACTATGCGTCGCGACAACCGATTTGCCGCGATAACCGATCGGACCGGTATAGGCCGGACAGAAGAGAACGTCGTGCCGCGACGCGGGACCGCGGAGCCTCAGGTTTTCCCACGGAATACCGGACATTCTCGATTCCAGTACCGTCGGCCGGATCGCGGGGCCCAGCGCCTGCAGATCGGCGTCGAGCGGGCGCCTGAGAAACAGGGCGAGCTCCTCATCCGGGGTGAGCATGCGCCCCCAGTAACGCAACATGTACTCGATGTAGCGGCCGACCCCGAAACGCTGCATCGCCAGCCGCTGTCCGTTGAAGGCGATTCGCATCAACGTCCGTGCTTCACCGCGAATCGCCGGAACACTTCGTGAACGTACGCCAGTTGTTCTTCGCTCAGGCCATGGTGGCACGCGAGCAGCATCCCGCCGCGCATGACACGATCGGCGTTGGGGTATCCGCCGGCCGTCTCCCGGCGCGCGATATTCGCGAATCCGGGTTGCCGAAGGATGTTGCCAGTGAACACCGTCCGGGTCTGCACGTTGGCGCGTTCGAAATGAATCTGCAGATCGCGCCGGATGAACGGCGCATCGTCGCGCACGATCATCGGAAACGCCAGCCAGCCGGTGTAGCTACCGGGCATTTGCCGCGGCAACATGAACCACTCCGGGTATTGCGCGAAGAAATCAGATTGCGCCTTGAAGTTGCGCTCGCGCACTGCGATGTTCGCCGCGAGCCGGTCGAGCTGCACCACACCAAACGCCGCACCCATCTCCGACGGTTCGAGGTTGTAGCCCAGGCGCGAGAACACAAATTTGGCGTCGTACGGAATTCCGCCGACATCGACGTCGAAACGATTCTCGATGCGCTCCGACTCCACGAATAGCGACGAGCTCCGCCCCCAGCTGCGAAGCAGTCGCGCTTCGTCATTCCAGTCATCCCAATTGACGCACAGCATCCCGCCGTTGCCACCGCAATTGATGACATGCGAACCGTAGAACGATGTCGTGCTGATATCCGAGCGCGTGCCGGTGCTGGTGCCGTGCAACGTGGCGCCGAGGGTATCGGCGGAATCCTCGATCACCAACAGCTTGTACTGCCGCGCGATCGCGCCGATCCGGTCCCAGTCGGGGAGATTGCCGATCAACGAAGGAATCACCATCGCGCGCGTGGCAGGCGTGATGGCGGCTTCAATCTGCGCCGCATCGATATTGAACGTATCCGGTTCGACATCCACAAACGCCGGCAACAGGCCGGTGCGCACCAGTGGCGCCACGGTGGTCGCAAAGGTGAGCGCCGGCGTGACGACCTCGGCGCCGGCAGGCAGCGCCAGCAGTTCCACGGCGAGTTGCAATGCGCTCGAACCGGAATTCACCATGACGCCGTGCTTCTTGGCGAACAGTGCAGCAACCCGCTCTTCCATCGCCCGCACGTTGCCGGCCATTTGGGTCGAGCCACGCAACACGGCCACGACGGCGGCAATTTCATCCTCGCCATGCACGCTCTGGCCATACGGCACCCGCATCGGCGCGATATCGCCACCACTCTTCGCTTGTGTTGCCATCAGGTTCCACCTGTCCGTTGAACAGCCTTGTCGTATTCACGCAGTTGACGAGCGACCAGCGCACCCACCGACCCTGCCTCCGCCGAGTATGCGCGGTACCAGTCCACCGTCATCCGCAGCGCGTCGTCGAGCGCGAGGGCCGGGATCCAGCCAAGCTGTGTCCGGGCCTTGTTGCAGTCGAGCACCAGCGTCTCTGCTTCATGCAACTCCGGCTTGATCGGCGACTCGCTGACGCGAACCCGATCCCAGGTAGCCCGCATCCGGCGGGCGATCTCTCGCACCGGCACGGCATCGCGCGGATCGGGACCGAAATTCCAGCCATCGGCGAACTGCTGGCCGTGCTCGATCTGCGCTTTCGCCAGCATCAGGTATCCGCGCAGCGGCTCCAGCACGAACTGCCAGGGCCTCGTCGCCGCGGGATTGCGCAGCTCAGTGACGCCGCCCTTCGCCGCAGTGAGCATCAGGTCGGGAATCAATCGGTCTTCGGCCCAGTCGCCGCCGCCGATCACGTTGCCTGCCCGCGCGGTGGCGACCGACACGCCGATGCCTGCAAGAAACGACCGGCGATACGCTGCAGTGACTAGTTCAGCGCATCCCTTGCTTGCGCTGTACAGATCGTGACCACCCATTGCGTGCGTTTCGGTGTACGCTGTTCCACTGCCGTCGTTCTCGTAGCATTTGTCGCTCGTGACCACGACGATCGCCTTGATCGACGGCACAGTGCGGACCGCCTCGAGCAACAGCGCGGTACCGATCACATTGGTAGCAAGCGTTTCGACCGGCTGGCGATACGACCGCCGCACCAGCGATTGCGCTGCCATGTGAATCACGATGTCCGGTTGGGCCGCTTCAAGCGCCGCGGACAGTGCAGCGGCATCGGTCAGGTCGGCGATCACCGACGTAATTCCGTTCGCGATGCCGGCGAGTTCATACAGTGAAGCGGCGCCAGCTTCCGGCGCCAGCGCATACCCGGTCACCACTGCACCGGCATCGCAGAGCCACGCGACCAGCCAGGAACCCTTGAATCCGGTGTGCCCCGTAACGAACACGCGGCGCCCGCGGTACCACTCGCGCAATGGCGTCACCCGTGCCGGACCCAGGGCGCGCTGCCATCCTGCCAAAGGCTGTCCAGCAACTGTTTCTCCCGGAGAGTGTCCATCGGCTGCCAGAATCCTTCGTGGCGAAATGCCATCAACTCGCCATCGGTAGCGAGCTGTT
>JANYCP010000241.1 GCA_025360265.1 Gemmatimonadota bacterium | reverse complement strand
ACGACGCTCTTCCGATCTATGCGGCGTTGCCGGTCGCGGCGGTGCGCACCGCGTCGAGCGCGGCGCGCACGGCGGCGGCGTCACGTTTTGCTTTCACCAGAGCGAGGCGCTGCTTCTGGCCTGCTTCGAGCGCGCCATAGTCCGGCAGCGGAATTTGCGGCGCCGGCGACTCGTCGGTAAATCGATTCACACCGACCACCGAGAGTTCTCCCGACTCTTGCGCCTGCTGAATGGCCCACGCGCTGTCGGCAATTGCCTGCTGGAAATACCCCTGCTCCACCGCGGCGGCAGCTCCACCGAGCGCATCCACATGCTCAATCAGCGCTCGGGCGTCGGCTTCAATCCGATCGGTGAGCGACTCGACATACCAGCTTCCGGCGAGCGGATCGACGTGCCGTGTCATGCCGCTCTCGAACGCGAGCACTTGCTGCGTACGCAATGCCAGCGTGGCGGACTCCTGGCTCGGCAATGCCAGCGCTTCGTCGAATGCGTTGGTGTGCAGCGATTGCGTGCCGCCGAGCACCGCGGAGAGCGCCTGCACGGTGACACGCACGACGTTGTTGAGTGGTTGCTGCGCCTGCAGCGTCACGCCGCCAGTCTGGGTGTGGAACCGGAATCGTGCGGACGCATCATCGGCGTTGAATCGCTCGCGCATCAGCCGGGCGTAAAGGCGTCGCGCTGCGCGGAACTTGGCGACCTCCTCGAAGAGGTCATTATGCGCTGCGAAGAAGAAGGAGAGACGCGGCCCGAATGCAGCGAGCGGCACACCGGCATCAATGCCTCGGCGAACGTACTCCAGCGCATTGGCGAGCGTGAATGCGACTTCCTGCACCGCGGTCGCACCGGCTTCGCGCATATGATAGCCGGAAATCGAGATCGGATTGAAGTTCATCTTCTCTTCCGCCACGAAACGGAAGATATCGGTAACCAGGCGAAGCGATGGCGCCGCAGGATAGATGTACGTCCCGCGCGCGATGTACTCCTTCAACACGTCATTCTGCACCGTCCCGCCGAGCTTGTCTCGCGAAACCCCCTGCTCCTCGGCGGCCACGACGTACATGGCCAGGAGGATCGCCGCCGTGGCGTTGATCGTCATGGACGTGCTGACACGATCGAGCGGTATTTCCTGGAAAAGTGTCTTGAGATCTTCTACACTGTCGATCGCCACACCGACGCGGCCAACCTCTCCTGACGCCATGGCATGGTCGGAGTCGTAGCCCATCTGCGTCGGCAGGTCGAATGCGGTGGAGAGCCCAGTCTGACCAGCGGCGAGCAAGGCGCGGAACCGCAGGTTGGTTTCGCTTGCGGTGCCGAAGCCAGCGTACTGGCGCATCGTCCAGGGTCGGCGCGTGTACATCTCCGCGTATGCGCCGCGAGTGAACGGAAACGCGCCGGGTTCGCCGAGCTCACGCGCCGGGTCGCCGGACCAGTCGGCCGGGTGCGCCACGACCGGCGCTGGAACCCGTAGTCGATCACTCACGCCGCACCAGCCGTTTCGGCAATCACCCGCGCCACGTAGTCCACATCGTCGGCGCTGCCGACGACGAGCGGCGTACGCTGGTGCAGCGAGGTGGGCGAAATTTCGAGAATACGTCGCGTCCCGTCGGTGGCCTTGCCGCCAGCCGCCTCGGCAAGAAATGCCATTGGATTGCACTCATAGAGCAGGCGCAGCTTGCCGTCGACGTTCTTGGCATCGCCCGGATAGAGATATACGCCGCCCGCAATGAGGTTGCGGTGAAAATCGGCGACCAGCGAACCGATGTAGCGGGAGTTCTTCCCTTTCATGCGCGATGGGTCGTCACCGTGAAAACCCCGCACTGCACGCTGTACGCCTTTCGACCAGCGACCGAAATTCGATTCGTTCACGCTGTAGTACTTGCCGGTGCGCGGCGTCGAGATGTTTTCGTGCGAAAGGAGAAACTCGCCAATTGTCGGGTCCAGCGTGAACCCGTGCACGCCGTGCCCCGACGAATACACCATCATCACGCTGGATCCGTAGATCACGTAGCCCGCTGCGACCAACTCGCGGCCTGGCTGCAGCACGTCGGCAAGCGTTCCCTGCCCCGCCGTGGTGACGCGCCGCAGAATGGCGAAAATTGTTCCGACAGGCGCGTTGACATCGATGTTCGATGAACCATCGAGGGGATCGAATGCGACAGTGTAGCGACCAGCCGGATATCCGTCCGGAATCGGGATCAGTTCTTCATCCTCTTCCGATGCGATCGCGCACACGCGCCCCGTGTGATTCAACGCATTCTTCAGCGTCTCGTTGGCGTACACATCCAACTTCTGTTGCTCCTCACCCTGCACGTTCACCGCCGCGGCCGTTCCGATGATGTTCACCAGACCGGCGCGCCGGATCTGCGACGCGATCATCTTGGCGCCGAGGGCGATGTCGTACAGCAGATTGGTCAGCTCACCGGTGTCGTCGGGATGGAAAGCTTCCTGATCAAGGATGAAGCGTTCCAGTGTGATGACCATGGTGCGATTGAGCACAGACTCTCCTGTTCGCGGATCAATGCCTGGTGTCGAATGTAGCAGCGGAGCGCGCCCCCTTCACGCTGAACGTGCGGCCGTCGGTGGTCACCGTGACCGTGCCTTCGAGATCGGTACGCCACGCCTGGGCATCGGCTGCACGGAGCCGGTCGAGCGTCTCCGGCGCGGGATGGCCATAATGATTGCGGCCAACGCTGACGACCGCCACCTGCGGACGGATCGCGGCGAGAAACGCAGCGCCGCTGGCCGTGCGTGAGCCATGGTGCCCCACCTTCAGCACGCTGACCGGCCGCAGCGAATCGGTCATCGCTGCCTCTGCGACGAACCCGGCGTCCCCCATCAGCAGGGCGCGAAAGCTACCAAACGTCAGCTCGAGTACCACGGAGTCTTCGTTGAGATCTTCTCCTTGGTGGGGCCATGGCAGTGGCGGATGCAGCACCCGGAACGCCACGCCGTCAATGGTCCAGCGCGCCCCCGCTTTCACGCTCCGCCAGCGAACACGGTGGGCGCTGAGCGCGGACAACCATCCCTCGTAGGCGCTATCGGCGAACAACTCACCGGGCTCGACCGCGAGCACGAACGGGATCCGATCGAGCACCGCCGTCGCCCCACCGACATGGTCGCGATGCGCGTGCGACAACACGAAGAGGTCAACGCGTGAGACGCCAAGGCGTGCAAGCATTGGCGCAACAACACGACGGCCGGCGTCATACCCTTCTCCAATCGGGCCGGCGTCGACCTCTATCCAGTGCCCGAGCGGTGTGCGGATCAGCGCCGCGTCGCCCTGTCCCACGTCGGCAAAGAAGATCGTCAGTCCGCCGTCACCTGCGATGGCAGGGGGCCGCATCGCTGCGACAAATGCGATTACCAATGCCAACATCGCACTCCAGACGATGCGTCGTGTCGCTTCGGGTAGCGTGGTATCCCCGCGGACGATCCACGCGCCCGCGACCAGCAGCCCGATCCATGGCACCGCGGCTGTCCATCCGGTCTGGCCCACTGCCGCGCTCCCAGGCGATTGCGCTCCCGCACGCACGAGCAACTCGACCAGTGCAAGCAGCCCACTTCCGGATGCGGCGGCGGCGTGCGCCACCGCTGCCAGCCACGGCCAGCAGATGACCGACACGAGAAGGATCGGAAGCAACGCGACCAGCAGCGGCATCCCGACCACGTTGAGGAAAATTCCCACCGGCGCGAC
>JANYCP010000193.1 GCA_025360265.1 Gemmatimonadota bacterium | reverse complement strand
CGATTTCGCCGTCGTTTCGGCCCCGCATTCGCTGGATTGATCGTCGTAGGAATGGCCGGCGCCATCGCATCGCTCGGCGATACCCTATTCCCGGCACGCACGCTCGCCGAAGGAATGGCGCAGGATCGCAATCCGGCGCTTGGCGTACTGCTGCACATCCGGGTCTGGCATCCCGTACTTGCCGTAGTTGTCGGATTGGGCGTGATGCTGCTCGCGAACCACTTACTGCATCACGATGAACGAACCGACGTCCGAACCGCGGCGAGGCGAGTGTTGGCAGCGGTCTGCACTCAGTGGGCGCTCGGCGGCCTCGCACTGGTGCTGCTGGTGCCAGTGCCACTGCAGCTGATGCACTTGCTGGCGGCGGATTTGACGTGGCTGAGTGTTGTGATGCTGGGACTAGCCGCGGGAGAGACGAGAGAGGAGAGACGAGAGACGTAGCGGTTCTTCTCTCGTTTCTCGTCTCTCGTCTATCCCATGTTTTCTACCATCGCATTGCCGAACCCGCTGCACGACAACTTCGTTGCCCCTTCCATGAGCCGCTCGAAGTCGTACGTCACGCGCTTCTGTCCGATCGTCTTCGCCAGCGACGTGATGATCAGGTCGGCCGCCTCGTTCCAGCCGAGGTGTCGCAACATCATTTCACCGGAGAGGATCACCGAGCCGGGGTTGACCATGTCCTTGCCGGCATACTTGGGCGCCGTGCCGTGGGTCGCTTCGAAGATCGCGTGACCTGATACGTAGTTAATGTTGGCACCCGGAGCGATGCCGATGCCGCCTACCTGTGCAGCCAGTGCATCAGAGATGTAGTCACCGTTGAGGTTGAGCGTTGCGAGCACGTCGTAGTCGCGCGGGCGCGTCAGGACCTGCTGCAACATTGCGTCGGCAATGACGTCCTTGATGATGATTCCGTTGGGCAGCGCGAGCCAGGGGCCGCCCTCAAAATCCGTGGCACCAAACTCATCACGCGCCAGCTGATATCCCCAATCGCGGAAACCGCCTTCCGTGTACTTCATGATGTTGCCCTTATGGACCAGCGTCACATTCTTGCGCTTCTGCTCGACCGCGTACTTGATCGCCGCGCGGATCAGCCGCTTCGAGCCTTCCTCAGACACCGGCTTGATCCCGATTGCACTGGAACCCGGGAATCGGATGTTCTTGACGCCCATTTCATTTTGCAGGAAGGCGATCACCTTCTTCACTTCATCAGTGTGTGCTGCCCACTCAATGCCAGCGTAAATGTCCTCGGTGTTTTCGCGAAAGATCACCATGTCCACCGCACCCGGATCCTTGACCGGCGACGGCACGCCGGTAAACCAGCGCACCGGGCGAAGACAGGCATACAGATCGAGCATCTGCCGAAGCGCGACATTGAGCGAACGCATCCCGCCACCCACCGGCGTCGTCAACGGTCCCTTGATCGCGACACGATACTCGTTGACCGCGGTCAGCGTGTCATCGGGAAGCCACGAGTCGAACTTCGCCTTGGATTTTTCGCCGGCGTACACCTCGAACCAGGCGAGTCGGCGCTTCCCGCCATACGCGATGCGCACCGCGCCATCGAGCACGTGCTGTGACGCGCGCCAGATATCAGGCCCGGTACCGTCGCCTTCAATGAACGGAATAATTGGTGCGTCGGGAACGATGAGCTTGCCGGCAACGAGGGTAATCGCGTCGCCAGACGTCGGAGCGGAGAGTTGGGCGAATTTTGGCATGGGGAAGAAGATAGATTAGGAGATGGGAGATAGGAGAACGCACGCCTGGTCCTATCGCCTATCTCCTATCTCCTATCCCCCCAACAAGTCTTCCAGCACCTTGTCCACCGTTTCCACGACCCGTCCCGACACGATCTTCGCCAGCACGTCCATCGTCTCGAGCGGCAGGGAGTCCGGGTGCTTGCGGTCCTTCCGGAACCGGACGATTGAGCCGAGCAGCACTGCCGCCATCGGCCGCTCACCGGTCTCTTCGTCGAGCGCGTTCTCGGCAACCGCCCGTTCATACGACGACGATGCGACGGACGCGGCCCACGGCTCGGCGTCCTCCTCATCCTCGTCGTGCATTGGTTCGGGTGGCAGCGGTACGACGGCGTAGAGCTCGCACTGCAGCCCTGGCTCTTCTTCGCGTGCAGCGAGTACCAGTTGTCGCGGCTGGGTGAAGACGCCGTGCTTCTGGAAGTAGGCGATCGCGCCCGGCGGGACTACGCAGCGAGCCACCAGCGTGTCGTCCAGGAAGGTCCCGAGGCAAGACATTCCTTCGGGGACGCGCTCGTCGGCAATCTCGCGCACCTCGATGGCGACCGGCCGGTCCGTCGCGGCAAGCACCGCGGCGGGCCGATCAGGGCCTTCGTTCTCTTCCAGCGGTGCGAAGTCTTCCGACATGAACCCTCCACCTTGAACCTAGTCGGTATCTTTGGTCCTTCGTGACCACGCCCATCGCGTCAACCATTCCCGCGCTCGACTTCGCCGCAGTGGATCGCTGGCCCGCTCGCGCCGCCGCGCATACGCTCGGCGCCGGGCTCCTGCTCGCAGTCATCGCTGCCCTTCCCGTTGCGCCGAGCGATCTAGATCGCCATCAACTTCCCAAAGAAACGCTTGTGCACCTTGCGACCTGGATCGCGGTGTTGCTTGCCCGACCACATTCGTTGCGAGGCCTGCGCCCGGATGTGGTTTGGTCGCTCGTGGTGTTGCTGCTCCTCACGCTGGTGAGCGGAATCTTCGCGACCAATGGATGGCTCGCGTTGCGTGCCGGGTCACTCATCTTCACCGGTGCCGCGGCCTTTCTCACGGCGCACGATCTCGCCCAGCGCGGCATGGCACCAATCCTTCTGGCCTGGTGTGCTTCTGCCGGTATCGCGGGCACCGCGACCGGACTGGCGCAAGCGTACGGTATCGAGAGTCCGTTCTTCGCACTCACGCGCCTGCCCGGCGGCACGTTCGGTAACCGGAATTTTCTGGCGCACTTCGCCGCGATCACGCTGCCGATTCTCGTCCTGGCAGCGTTGAGCGTTCGACGAAACGTCACGGCAATCGCCACCTCGCTCGGCTGCGCCATACTGGTCGCCGCCATCGTCATCTCCCGCTCGCGCGCCGCCTGGCTCGCAACCGGTGTCGGCATGAGCGTGCTTGCGATCGTGTACTTGCGCGGGTGGCGTCGACAGGTGCTTCCGACCCTGGGTCTACGCGCGACGATCCTGGCGATCACGATCCTGCTGGGCGTGATCGGGGCGATCATGATTCCCAATGAGTTGTCGTGGCGATCGACGTCACCGTACAGCGACACGCTCGCCGGACTCACGAAGCACGATGACGGCTCCGGCCGCGGTCGGATTCTGCAGTACAGCAACACAATGCGGCTGGCACTACGTCACCCGCTCCTCGGCGTTGGTCCCGGCAATTGGCCGGTGCGCTACGCCGACGTTGCACCGCCGGGCGATCCGACCTGGGTGTTCGGCGATGTGGTTCCGATCAACCCATGGCCAAGCAGCGATTGGGCCGCTCTGCTGAGTGAAATCGGCATTGGTGCGACACTCATGGCACTCTTACTTGGCCTCTCGCTGGCCTGGCGTGGGTGGCAGGCGACGGGCACCACGAGTAATCGAGTGCTCGCTGGCGGGGCGTTGCTGGCCGTGCTCAGCGTGACGTTCATCGAAGGGAACCTCGATGCTGTGTTGCTGCTTCCCGCCCCAATATTGCTCGTCGCCATCGCAGTCGGCGCGCTCCTTCAGATGAGCGACGGACGAGGTGCCAGCGACTTCGCGCCCTCGGCGAGCATGCCGCGCATCGCGCAACTGCTGCCGCTCGTGCTCGGTATCGTGACACTGCGCAGCATCCTGCAGACGAGTGCCTACCTCGTGGCTGGCAGCGGCCGATCTACACCTAGAATGATTTGGGCTGCACGCATCGATCCCGGCAGCTACCCGATTCGGATTGCCCTCGCTCAGCGCGAGAGCTGCGTCGATGCGAGAGGCGATGTGTTGGCGGTGGTACGGATGGCGCCGAATTGGCCGGCGACGATCAACGCCGCGAGACGGTGTGGGGTGAAGATTCAGAGATAGGTTTTTCCCCACTCCGCCCAGCTGCCATCATAGATCGCCACCGGCGGACCAACCGGCCGGCCACCCGACTCGCGAATCACTTCCACCGCGAGGGCGAGCGCGCACGCGCTGGTGCCCGAGCCGCACAGCGCCACGATCGGTTGGTCAACATCGAGGCCGCGCGCGGCAATAAGTGCCCGGAGTGCGGCTGGCGCCCGCAGCCGTCCAGTCTCGGGGTCGGTCAGATCGGCATAAGGCAGATTGTTGCTTCCCGGAATGTGACCCCGCCTCAACCCTGGCCGCGGTTCGTCGACCTCGGCGTTGAAGCGCGGCGCTGGTCGGCAATCGGCAATCTGCCCGACCTCGGTTCCACCCACGATGCGGTCGACGGCCGACCGGTCACGAACCAGTGACGTATCGACGCGCGGTGTCTGGTAGCCGGTCGGCAGGCGACGGGTCGTGCCGCGTTGGACCGGTCGTGTGGCCGAGGACCATGCCGGAAATCCACCATCGAGCACCGACACCCGCGCGTGGCCAAACACCCGAAACATCCACCACGCCCGCGCCGCGCTGAGGTTGACGCCGCTGCCGTCGTAACAGACAACATGGTCCGCGGATCGGATCCCCAGATGTTCCATGATGCCAGCGAAGCGTTCGGCCGTCGGCAACATGTGCGGCAGGTCGGTACCGGGTTCGCTCGCGGCATCGAGATCGAATCGCAGCGCACCGGGAATGTGCGCTCGCTGATACTCCGCGTCGGCGTCACGTCCCTGCGATGGGAGGTGCCAGGATGCGTCGAGGAGGACGAGATCGGTGTCCTGCAGGTGTGAGGCAACCCACCCAGGCGATACCAGCGCAGCGGCGTCGTTCACCGGGACAAAGGTCGGGCAGAAGTGTCCCTGCGACAAGGCACCTGCGCCCCCGTGAAGGGACAAAGTCGGGTCCGGGTGTCGCATTTGTGTGCGGCGGCAGCCGCCAGGCACCGGGGCGTCCAGCGGCGCCAAGTTGTTGTCATTCCGTGACCTCCACGTGACTCCGATGTGCAGATCACCGGGTATGGTTCGTCGTTGAATACGTGGCACGATACATGAAGTAATCGGATTGTCGGCCCAGATGTTGGTCGACGAGTGCGGCCGTGTCGATGATGCGTGTCAGCGGGACGCGTAGCGGAACGACGCGGGGAGTGAACGGAGGCCCCCAATGTTCGGCGATTCAATGTTCGAAGAGGAAGATCGGCTTCGTCGTTCAGAAGAAGGTCGTGACGACGAAGAGCTCACCACATCAAGCGAAGAGCTTGAGGAATTGACAGCGCAGGGCGGACTCGATGAGAAGCTTCGCCGCCGCCAAGCCGTGGCCCAACTCCTTCGCGAAGTCGGCGGTTGCTGAAAGCCTGCGTCATGGACGCAGGCTCGCCGCTCCTTTCAGTTCTTCCCCTGGATTGACATACCGATCCAGCGCCTGACGGTACTGACGTTCATACAGCGCTCGATACCTCCCGCCCAGCGCCAGCAGCTCCTCGTGGCTCCCCTGCTCTGCAATCGCGCCACCTTCCATCACAATGATCTGATCGGCTGACGTAATCGTCGAAAGCCGGTGTGCGATCACAAATGTCGTCCGGCCGCTCCGCAGCGTCGCGAGCCCCTCCTGGATCAGCGATTCACTCTCGGAATCCAGCGACGACGTCGCCTCATCGAGAATCAGGATCGCCGGATCGGCGAGGATCGCCCGGGCAATTGCCACCCGCTGGCGCTGGCCGCCACTGAGCTTGACGCCCCGCTCGCCGACAATCGTTTTGTAGCCCAGTTCGAAGCGCAGGGCGAATTCATCGCAGTGCGCCACCTTGGCCGCCGCCAGCACCTCGGCGTCGCTGGCGTCCGGTTGGGCGAAACGGATGTTTTCGAGGACCGTGCCGTCGAAGAGAAAGTTGTCCTGGAGCACAATGCCGAGGCGCCTGCGATAGTCACGGAGCCGAAGCCCGGCCAGATCGCGGCCATCGATCAAGACCCGTCCAGTGTCCGGATGGTTGAACGCCATGACGAGCGACACCAGCGTGCTCTTTCCTGAGCCACTCGTGCCGACAAGGGCGGTGGTTGAACCGGCCGGTGCGTCGAACGAAATGTTGTGCAGCACCGGCGTACCCGGATCATAACTGAAGGTGACATCGTCGAATCGCACGTTGCCAACGATGTCGCCGGCCGGTGCACGATTGGCATCATCCGAATCTTCGCGCGCCCATGACTTGAGCTCGCGAATCCGGTCGAGCCCGGCAAACGCTTCAGTAATCTGCGTGCCGATCGAGGCGATCTGCATCAACGGCGCGGCAACGACCGCGATCAATGCGACGTACTGAAAGAGCTGGCCGACGGTCATGCGATCGGCGAGAATGTCGTTGCCACCCATCACAATCATCACGACACCGATCAACCCGACGATCACCGTCGAAAGCGCCATCGTGCTCGAAATTCCGGTCATGGTCGCAGCGACGTTGCGGAAGAGCTTGTTCGCTCCCTTGGTGAACGCCAGCTGCTCGCGCCGTTCGGCGGCGTACGCCTTGACCACGCGAATGCCCGAAATGCTTTCGACCAGCCGCCCAGTGACTTCCGCGTTGAGTTGTCCGCGAACCCGGAAGATTGGCCGCAGCCGCGAGAACGCGTAGGCCATGCCGCCGGCAAATCCGCCGAGGAGCACCATCGTGACCGCGGTCATCCGCCAGTTGATCAGGAAGAGCCAGACGATCGCCACGGCGGCAGTCAACGCACCGCCGACAAGCTGGGCCAGACCGGTGCCGACCAGGTTGCGGATCCCTTCCGCATCGCTCATCACCCGCGACACCAGTTGACCGGTCTGCGTTGCATCGAACATCCGGACCGGCAGCCGGATCAGATGCTCCTGCACATCGCGCCGCATTTCCGTGATCGCCTTCTGGGCGGC
>JANYCP010000181.1 GCA_025360265.1 Gemmatimonadota bacterium | reverse complement strand
AACATCCTCGCCATCGTGGGATTGCGCGCGCTGTATTTCGTGCTCGCCGCAATGATTGGGCGCTTTGCCTACCTGGGCGTTGGCGTCGGGACGGTGCTGATACTTGTCGGCGGCAAGATGCTGGCGGGACACTGGTTGACGGTGCCGACTGGAGTAACGCTACTTGGCGTTGTGCTGGTGCTTGGGGTGTCGGTGGTGGCTTCACTCATTGCGGAGAAACGCCGGTAGCGATCGCTACACCGGCCCCGTGATCCGGTTGCGCCCGGCACGTTTCGCCTCGTAGAGACGGGCGTCCGCCACATCAAGCATTTCATCGACCGTCTTGCCATCGTCATCCCAACATGCCACCCCGATCGACACCGTGAGTTTTTCGCGACCCCCCTTGGGCAACCGGACTTCGTGCAGTGCGATATGCACCCGGATTTCTTCGAGCTTCTCGAGACCGCGAGTCAAGCCGGTTCCCGGCAGCACGATCAGGAACTCCTCTCCGCCGTAGCGCGCGATGGTGTCGGTGCGACGCAGCTTGCCCCGGATTGCCGATGCAACGTGCTTGAGCGCCGCGTCACCCGCGGCATGACCGTGAGTGTCGTTGAACATCTTGAAGTGATCGACGTCGAGCATTCCGATCACCAACGCCGAATCGCTGCGCGCCGTGCGCAGCACCTCATTGGTGAGATACTCCTCGGCATAGGCCCGGTTGAACAAGCCAGTGAGGCGGTCGCCGGTGCTTAAGTGACGAAGCCGCTGGGCTCGGCGGACCAGTTCAAGTGCAACAAATGTCATGCACGCCAGCACGATGGCGCGCGATATCTGGCTCGACCAGGAGAAATCGCCGTAGAACTGTGCGTCTGGCTCCAGCCCCCTCCCCCGCGCCGTGGCCGACACCAGCCAGGACAATCCGAGATGCTCGACGATGGCGGTCAGCCCGGCGATCGCGGTGACCCGCGCATCGTACCGGAGCGCCGATGCACCGATCGACAGGAAATAGCACTCGAACAACACCCGCGAATTGCTGGTTACCAGCGGCGCATTCGCGATCCAGTACGCCAGCAAGCCAGCCGACACCAGCGAAACATCGACAATGGCCGACGCGACAGACACCTGCGAGGTGTACGGCGTGGCCCGGACGATGTACGCGAGCGCGAATGCCACGAGCATCGACGACACGGCGACGCCGAGGCCAATGAAATTGGTATTCGGGTCGCGGCCGAACATCAGGGCGAGCAGCGGAGAGATCACCAGCAGCACGGTGATGAACACGCGCAGGCGCGCGACGAGCAACTCGCCATCGCGCGCTGCGTCGGCGAGAATTTCGTCCGGTGGCTTGGTCAACCAGGACCAGAGACGCCGACCCGGGGACTCGGTGAGGACGGCGTTCACATCAACCGGTACTTCGGGCCGCTGCCGCCTTCGCGTGGCGTCCATCGTGGTCCGACCACGTCCGTGGCCTTGCAATCCACGCAATTGGGCGGATTGACCCGCAGCGTGTCGCCGTCACGCTCATACACGCCGGCTGGGCACAGATGGGCGTAGAAATCCGCAACGTCGCCAGAGATATCCTGACCAACGATCAGGTGTGAGGGAATGGTGTCGCGTGTCGCGTTCCCTGCCTTGAACACTGCATCGACCTTGCTGAACGTCAGCACGTTGTCGGGTACGAACGGCTGGCGTGGTTGCATCTCTCGCGGCGCTGCCGCGTCGGCCGGCATGTCAATCCGTCCACCCGGAAACGCGCCACCGGTGAGCGTCATCAATCCCGCCTTCATCGCACCACCGACAAAGCCATCCTTGAACGCGAGTCGCATGTTGCGCGTCCTATGCATGTCGCGCACGATGCGCGATTCACGCACTGCCCGATCGTATGCCGCGAGCGACTGCGCGTCACCGGTTCCCTGGTTGCCCAGTGCGGTGGCGATCGTTGCGGACGCGAGCATTCCCGATTCCATCGCGTAGTGAATTCCCTTCAACGATGGCACATCGACGAACCCTGCCGTGTCGCCGATCATCATCAAACCATCACCGCTCAGACGTGAGGGAATGGCGTAATAGCCGCCCTCCGGAATCGTCTTGGCGCCCCACTCCACCATGGTACCGCCTTCGAGCAATGGCCGGAACAACGGGTGGAGCTTGAGTCGCTGCAACGATTCATGCACATCAAGACCGGCATCGTGATAATCGAGACCAACCACGAGTCCGATCGAGATCTGATTCGGCCCCATCGGGTAACACCACGATCCGCCAAACGCATCGCGAGGAAGCGGCCACCCCATGGTGTGAATGACGCGATCGAGCGGCTTGGCGACATCCCACACTTCCTTCACGCCAAGTGCAAAGATCTGCGGGTTCTCGCTGCCAACCTTCTGCCAGTCGCGCCACGCTTGCGCCAGCGGACCGCGAGTTCCTTCGGCCAGCACCACAACCTTGGCCACCAGATCGGTTGGCTCCTGAAACATGTCGGTTGGATTCCGACCGCGATCGAGACCGCCGGTAACCGTGCGCACGCCAATCACCCGCTGCCCGTCAACCAGCAGCGATTCCGCTGGAAAACCGGGAAAAATGTTGATGCCAAGTGTCTCGGCCTGAAGCCCAAGCCAGCGCACCAGCTCGCAGAGCGAGACGGTGAAGTTGCCGTGATTCTTCATCGTAGGAGGTGTCGGGATGCGCGACGATCCCGACTCGGTCATGAAGTAGACTGCCTCGCCGGACACCGATTGCCGGAAGGGAAATTCGTCATCCCGCTTGTCGGGAAACAGTGCGCGCAGGGCCACGGGATTGATGACGGCGCCCGAGAGCGAGTGTTCACCCAGCGAGCCGGCCTTTTCGAGGACGCCGATGGCAAGATCAGGGGAGGTCTTCGCGAGCTGGATGGCGCAGGCGAGTCCGGCCGGCCCGGCGCCCACGATGAGGACATCCAGCTCGATCGCCTCAGGCGACGGCGGCACGGCCTGGATGAGGGTATCCGGCAGTGGCACCTGATGGCGAACTGGAAGGACAACACCCACGACGCGCTCCTGGCTGTGAACGTCGTGGGAATATATGCCTTTAGTGCCCCTTCGCCGCCTTCACCGCTGCGGTGAGCGCAGGCATCACCTCGAAGAGATCGCCCACAATCCCGTAGTCCGCCACCTTGAAGATCGGTGCGTCCTTGTCCCGATTGATGGCGACGATCACCTTGGCCGTCCGCATCCCCGCGAGGTGCTGGATCGCTCCGGAAATGCCCACGGCGATGTATAGCTCAGGGGCCACCGTCTTGCCGGTCTGGCCCACCTGGGCACCATGCTCCGCCCACCCAGCGTCCACCACGGCGCGGGACGCACCCACAGCTGCCTCGCCACCAAACGCCGCAGCGAGTTCATCGAGCAACGCGAAATGTTTCGGATCGCCGAGACCACGCCCACCGGACACCACCACGCGTGCCTCGGCGACATCGAGCGCCCCCTTGTCCGATGTCTTGATGGCGCCAACCTCAAGCCGCCGCGTGAACGCCGGCGTGGCGACCGATTCCACCGCGCCTCCTTTCGACGCACTGACTGCAGCGTACGCACCGGGGCGCACCGCGATCACCGCGGTGCCGCGCAGCTCCACCGTTTGCAACGCCTTGCCAGCGTACACCGGTCGCACCACGCGAATCACATCACCGGCTGCGTCCACTGACGTCACATCCATGGCGCAGGGCACATTGGCCCGTGCTGCGATCCGTGGCGCGAGATCCTTGCCCGTCGCGGTCGCCGCGACAACCATCGCGCGATACTGCGACGCGATCGAAGCCGCTGTCGCACTCATCCCGTCAGGACAATAGGTCGCGAAGTCGGCGTGCGTCGCGTGCAATACCCGATCGGCACCAGCAGCGCCGAGCGCAGACGTATCCACTGCGCCATTCGCGCACACCAAAGCGTCGACGGTGCCACCAGCTGCATCGGCAATACGGCGTGCTGCTGCGAGCAGCTCTGCCGCGCCCTTGCGCAGTGTTCCACCACGAATTTCAAGAACCGCGAGAACGTTGGCCATGGTCAGATCACCTTCGCTTCAGCGGTGAGCAACTGCATGAGCGCCGGAACAGCAGCGGCGCCTTCACCAACTATTCTTCCGGCGGCGCGTTCGGGCGGCAGCGCGAGTGACACGATGGTCACTCCGCCAGCAGCAACCGTCACGGGCGTGATTTCGAGCGGCTTCTTCTTGGCCGCCATGATGCCCTTGAGTGATGGCAGCCGCGGATTGTTCAATCCCTTGTCACAGGTAAAGACCGCGGGGAGCGCACAACTCGCCGGCTCCACGCCACCTTCCACCTCACGTTCAACGCTGGCACGTCCGTCGGCCACCACGAGCTTCGTGATCGCTGTCGCGCACGGCAGTTCCAGCAGCTCGGCCACCATCGCACCGGTCTGCTGCCCGTAGTCGTCCACGGCCAGCTTGCCGAACAGGATCGCGTCATAGCCGCCACCGCGCAGGTGATCGGCGAGGACTCGCGCATTCTCAAGACCATCGGCTGACGGCGCGCCCTGCAAGTGCACCGCCCGATCGACACCCATGGCGAGTGCGGTGCGCAACGTTTCCTGCACGGTGTCACCGCCGAGTCCCACGACGACCGTCTCGCCAGCGCCGGCCTGTTCCTTCAGCGCGATCGCTGCTTCGACAGCGTACTCGTCGTACGGATTCGGGACGAACTTGATGCCGGCTTCATCGATGGATGATCCGCTGGCGCCAATCACGATCTTGGCGGTCGTGTCGGGAACGCGGCGGAGGCAGACGGCGATTTTCAATAGGCCGCCAGGCCAGTGATCTCCTGGCCCAAAATCAACGAGTGCATGTCGTGCGTCCCTTCGTAGGTGTACACCGATTCCAGATTGGCGAGGTGCCGCATGGAGTGATACTCGATCAGGATTCCGTTGGCGCCGAGGAGACGGCGCGCCTCGCGGGCAATATCACACGCCATGTTCACGTTGTTGCGCTTGGCGAGCGACACGCGCGACGGCGTGGCCTTCCCGAGGTCTTTGAGGCGACCAAGCTGCAACACCAGCAGCTGTGCCTTGGTGATTTCAGTCAGCATGTTGGCGAGCCGCTCCTGCTGAATCTGCGTCTGCCCGATCGGCTTGCCGAACATGATCCGATTGGCAGCGTAGCGACGCGCTTCATCGTAACACGCCATTGCCGCACCGACGCCACCCCAGGCAATGCCGTAGCGAGCCTGCGTCAGGCACATCAGCGGTGACTTGATGCCGCCCGACTTCGGCAGGATCGCATCCTTCGGCAGGTGAACGTCCTGCAAATGGATTTCGCTGGTATCCGATGCACGGAGCGAAAGCTTTCCCTTCTGATCCTTGCCGGTGTATCCCGGTGTGTTGGCTGGCACGATGAAGCCACGAATCGACGATGGATCGTCGACATCCCCGGTCTTCGCCCAGATGATTGCGACGGTCGCCTGTGATCCATTGGTGATCCACATCTTCACGCCGTTGAGAACCCATCCGTCCTTGGTCTCACGCGCCGTCGTGATCATGCCACTGGGGTTCGATCCGAAATCGGGTTCGGTAAGTCCGAAGCAACCGATTTCCTTGCCCGATGCCAGCAACGGCAACCAATGCTTCTTCTGTTCGTCGGAACCGAACTGGTAGATGGGATACATCACCAGTGCACCCTGCACCGACGCGAACGAACGAATGCCGCTGTCGCCGCGCTCGAGCTCCTGCATGATCAGGCCGTAGGCGACGTTGTTGAGCCCTGCACAACCATATTCTTCCGGCAGGTTGGCGCCGAACAGCCCCAGCTCGGCCATCCCCGGAATCAACTGTTTCGGAAAGCGTCCCTCGATGTAACAGGGGCCGATGACCGGCATGAGTTGCTCGTCGACCCAGGTGCGCACAGTGTCACGAACGGCGCGCTCCTCCTCGGAGAGGAGCCCGTCCATATCGTAGAAATCGACCCCTGTGTACTCGGCTGAGCCGGCCAT
>JANYCP010000136.1 GCA_025360265.1 Gemmatimonadota bacterium | reverse complement strand
CGTTCGTGATCGACTGTTCAAGGTCGGAGCAATCTCCGCGGGCTACATTCGCGAAGTCGCTCGCGTCGGCGTGGGCACGTTGGGACTGGGCATCCGCGGCGCGGTGAACTTCGTGCCGTCTGCGCTCGAACCGTTCTACGGCTCCCGAACGCCGGTCGGGTTGGTCCTCTTTGGCCGACTCCGTCCGTCTGCTCCGCGTTCAGAGATGGTCGGGATGCCGGGGATGGGGCACTAGCGAAGTGCGGCGGTGAGGGAACAGCATGCAATCGGCAGCCGTCGACGGTCGTCTATTCTCTTTGCCACGGCAGAAAGCCGTCGGCGCGATCTGGCTCAACCGTGACTGGCGCTGCCCTGCTCCGATCACGGCACCTTCCAGATCGGCACCGCCGGAAGCACCGGCAACACTTCGGCGAGCGACACACCACGACGCATCGACGGGACGCCGTGGACATACACGACCAGTCCGTCGATCGGCGAAGTGATGTCGCCGGTCTTGAGCCCAAGAAAATCGGTTGTGTAGCCGAGCACATCACCCTTCTGCACCATCTTGCCGGGGGCGACTGTCGCGAAGAACACGCCGGGTCCTTGCGCACTGATCCGCGGCGCCGCGGCGTCGAGCCATACCGGTGTGTACGCCGCCGTCGCCGGACGATCAATCATCTTGAGCGCACCGAGGACATTGAGGCAACCGTCGATGGTCAATTTGACGTCTGCGTCCGTCACCGTGCCGACGCGACCAACCCCAACCAGGATGGACGCGGCGCCGTGCAGCAGCGCCTGGCCGTCCACTCGGCGGCCGACGCCGGGGCTCGTCAGCGGCCGATCGATGATCTGGATGTGGGTGATCCCATAAGCCACCGCCAGCCGCACGGTCTCGGAGTCCTGTTTGGCATTGCCGCCGCGGACTGCCGCCGTGAACGGCACGCCGACATCCTCATCCAGGTCGCCGCCGTGAAAGTCGAGGACCACATTGGCTCGTTCGATGACCTGCTTGTTGATGAGCGCGACCGCACGAGAACTCTGCGTGCCGTTGGAGTCGCCCGGCCAGACACCGAGCATCGACTTGTTGTCGGTTGGATTGCGCGCCGGCGTCATTGAAACGAACGACGGCGTATTGACGAGCGGGATGACGATCACCGTGCCGGCCAGCTTGGTCGGATCGATCCGGGGCAGCAACCGCTGCATCGCGATGATGGTGGTGTACTCCGTGCCATGCTGGCCGGAAATGAACGCGACGACCGGGCCGGGACGCGCCCCGTGGATCACCGCGACGGAGATCGACATCCCGGAGTCAGAACCCGCCGGGACGACAATCTGACCGGTGGCCATTGTCCCTCGGCGCGCGACAGCGGTGCCAACGGTGAAGGTGGATTGGTCCGCTTGCTGGGCGGCAAGCGGAGAGATCAGGCAGGCGAGCGCGGAGGCGAGTGCGAGATTGCGAGTCATCTTCGACACTACTTCTCGCGCCGCGATTCCACAAGACTGCGACTGTTGTTGCGTGGCATTGATCAGTTCTGCCACGTTCATCGCGCCGGCACGCCACCCCCGCTCCACTTCACCCGCATCACTCGCCAGGTCACCACGCCGTCGTCGTCCTCGTCGCGGTACACGACGCGGTCGTCTCCGAACGCGACCGGTACGTGGCCGGTGCCATTGAGGCGGCCGAGAATCCGGCCGTCGAGCGCGACCGCGGTGTATGTCCAGGTGGTGTCGCCCGGCATCGCCAACTCTCTCACCCAGGCGATCCCGCCGGCCGTCGTCTTCACGTCTCGAAATGACGGCAGCGAATCGGGATAAGGGAATTGACGATATCGGTCACGCATCGCACCGACATCAACTGGTGTCTTCGAGCGACGCTGCGTCGCCGCGATGGTCGCCTCGACATCACGGGCACGAAACTGCGCGTTGATCGGGACCCGCCGCACGGGAACTCGGACACTCTCGCTGAGTTTTCCGCTGGGGAGGTACTGATCGAGTCTCCAATGATCGGGGCGCACCGCAAGGAATCCCTTTCCCCACGCCGCTGCGACTGGATTGGGAGGATACCGCACAGCGACGATGCTTCCGAGACCCTTGGTCGCCAGCGTCGGGATATCGGCCATTTCACCACCGACCAGCGGCAGGATGACCCTGATGCTGTCGTTTGCCGCAGTGAGGAGGCCGACGGGGAATGGCACTTTCTTGCCGGCCGGCGTGAATTGCGGCATATAGCTTTCGGTGCCCATGACAAGGGTGTCGTGATCGAACTGGGCGATCGGGCCGAAGATGAGACCCGGTCGGCTCAAAATCAGAGCCCGAGTCCGCACGACGCCCTTTGATGGCACCACCCAGGCGATCCGCGAATTCCCCTCATCGGTGACCAGGATCGTGTCGCCGCGACCGCGCGAGATATCGCCGCCCCGGAACTCCTGCGGCCCCTCTCCGTTACGCCCGATCCGTTCGCGATGTGCACCGTCGGGCGATACTACCTGCACCGAATTGTCGGCGAAAAACGCCACCGATCCGTCGCGCATCACGATCACTTCTGAATAGACCCGCGAAAGATCAATGGTGATGTCGCCCTTACCGATGACGGCCAACGGACCGGGCATCATCGACAGGAGCGGCGCGCGATCGAGTGCGTCGGCGGTGTGTTCAAGAATCCGTACGCCGGCACTGTCGCGCGACTTAGGTGCGATCGGCGTGGTACTTCGTGTGATGCTCTGGGCAACAAGCAATTCCGGCGAATTCGCCACGAGCATGCATACAGCGACCAACTGGCTCAACCGCATCGCGTCCTCCAAATAGAGAGGTTCGTCTCGCTGAAAGATCCTACCCGGACCGACCGACCGTCCGCAACACCGGGGTCGCACAAGAAGTTGGGGATAGTTGGAGAATTGAAGGTCGGCGCGGCTCCGGGTGCCGACATACGGCCGAAGGGCGGGGCGGCGATAGTCCAAGTGAAGCGCACCGTCGGCGAAGATGATCGCCGACGATGCGTGACATATCCGCTATTGCTACAGCCGCGCTACTTGCGCCTCGACCACTGACTCAACGTCTGGGTCGATGATGGTGCGGAAAAATCGGTCGGCCTCGAGTCGCCAGCTTTCGCCATGAGAAATCG
>JANYCP010000134.1 GCA_025360265.1 Gemmatimonadota bacterium | reverse complement strand
ACCTTCGCGTCAGGCGGCGCATTCACGTTGACCGTGCGCCCAGCAAGCGTCAATCGATCTGACAACGGCGGATCGGGAAGTCCTTCCTTATTGCAGTAACTCTTCTCACCGGGCTGCCAGCCTGGCTTCTCGGCGTGCGCCACAATGCATGTGCCGCGCGGCACCACCAGGTCGATGTTGCCTTCACCGACACGTACTGCGTCGCGAAAAATCTGCGCACCAGTTGGTGCCGTGAGATTCACCAAACGATCTGCCAGTTCCAGTCGATCAGTTGGTGGCGGCAATTCACCCCCGCGATCGAATCGATAGGTTCGGCGCAGTGGCGCGAAGCCACCCTTTCGCAACTCGACCGTACTCGTCTGCCCGGCCAGCACCTCAAGCACCAACGTGCGCTGTCCACGGGCATCACCATTCACGTAGATCGTGGCATCGTACGGCAGCGCGGTGATCGTCACGATCCGGCGGGTCATGATCAGGTTGTACACCTTGTCGGACGGCTGCTTTTCGTCCTTGATAAAGGTGTGCCGCTCTTCCGCATATCCCTCGGCTTTCACCACCAGCGTATTGGGATCCTTGTCGCGCACCTTGAACTCGCCGGCACCGGTGCCAAGGGGAATCAGGGCGTTGCCCTGATTCTCCGGCGGCAGGCGGTAGAGCAGCGCGGTCTTGGGCTCGGTCACGACCTTCCACGTCTGCCCAGAGAGCGGCGCGACGGCAAGGGTGACGAGGCTCACGGTGATGAGTATGCGCATGGTGATGGCTCCAGTGGGTGACACGCGAATCTAACGCGCCACGCCGCCCCCGCGGCACGATGTGTCTATTGGGACACCCGGTACACCGTACGCGCCGCGCCATCGTTGTATGTCGCCGTGGCCCCGTCGCTGCTCAAGGTGAACGTCAATCCCGCAGCGGCGGCCGTCGTTCCGCTCAATCCTGCGCAGCCGTTGGTATTGTATTGCAGGTTCGAGACCTTGAGGAGCTTGGTCGTTGCGTCATAGGTGTACGACCCGTACTCCACGCCCGGGCCACCGCACGACGGCGTCGCAGTGCTTCCCGTCGGATCGACCACGCCGAACTTTCCATTCGAGAAGAAGAACAAGGTCAGCACCTGCACATTGGTTGTGGAGCCGAGCGCCCACGCACCCACGATGGAGGTGGCGTTGTTCTCCATGTGGGTGACGGATCCGCCGGCCGCACCGGTGCAGTCGGTGGAAGTAATGAAGTCGCCCAACAGCTGCACACGTTCGCAAGGCAGCAGGTCGGAGAGTCCCCACTGACCGTTGGTATCGATGGTGAGCGTGGGCTTTGACCACATCCAGCCGAAGGTATCGAAGCCCGCCGAGGTGATCTTTCCGGCCTCGATGCCGGCGTGGCCGCCCAGTTCGCTCGGCGCCGCCTGCGTCATGAGATAGTTCCCCGACGTATCGGCGCGAAACATGAGGAACGTCGTGGCGTCCGAACTTGCCCAGACCCTCAGCGCGAAGAGTTGCAGAAATTGCCGACGGAATGTGCTGCTTGCCTGCGCTGGTGCGGTGATTCCGGTAGTGATGCCGCCGGCCTGCTGCGCCTTCACCAACACGGTGTTGGCGGACGATGCGAAGACCGACGGATCGAGGCCGAGATTCAGGGTACTGTCGACTGCGTCGCGGGAGCCTTGCGGGATACGGATCCCGTTGAGCGGATTGCCGTCCGCATCGAGCGACTGGAGGAGCACGAGGAGGTTTTGCAGGATGGTCGCATTGGCCGCCATCGCGACTGGGGTAATGATGCCGGTTGCCGTGATGCCAGCAGCGAGAACCTTGGTGCCCAGCTTGAACGACACGCGGTCGCCAGCATTGTAGGAGTACTCGCCGTTTGGCCCGGTCACGCCGGTGACTCCCGACGTGGTAACGTAGGTGACCCCTTCAACCGGATCGTCCACCAGTCGACCGCTCAGCGCGCCAGTTGGCGGGGGCGGCGGCGGGGTCACGGTGGTTGGGCCGCTGCCGCTGCCGCACCCGAGCGTGAACGACGCACCGACCGCAACGATCGCTGAAACAAGCTGGGACCTCGACATGACGACTCCGGGTAAAGTGGTCCGAACGGACCTCGACAGATTGCAACCTGACCCGGCGGCGTTAGGCTTCCGTTAGATGCCCGCCGGACCGCCAGATTCCCCATTCACCTCGCGCACCCTCTCGCTCCGAACTCTCGGCGAGGCAGGGCTTTACGCCGTTGGCGCCGCCGAGCCGGTCCTCGGGCCCGGAAAGCCGTATGCGCTCCTGGTCTATCTGGCCCTCACCCCCGGTCGTCGCACCTCCAGAGACTTTCTTCTCGACCTTCTCTGGGCCGACCTCGACCCGGACCGAGCCCGCAACGCCCTCCGCCAGACCCTTTTCCACCTGCGGCGGCTGATCGGAGACGACGCCCTCACGGGAACCGAGGAACTGACCCTTACCGGTGCGATCGGCACCGACCGCGACCAGTTCGTCGCACTGCTGGAACAGGGTGACCCCGAAGGGGCGATCGGGATCTACCGCGGCGCCTTCCTTCCCGCGTTTGGGGTGCCAGGCGGTGCCGCGTTTGAGCAGTGGGCCGACCTGGAACGGCATCGACTGGAAATCGCTTTGCTGCGGAGTGCCGACATCGTGGTGCGGCGTCACCTGAACCAGGGCGACGCGCGCGGTGGATTGCGCATCGCGCAACAGGTTCGCACGCTGGCGCCAACGTCGGAAGCAGCTTGGCGGCTGGTGCTCGAGGCGGTCATCAGCGCCCATGATCTTGTGGGGGCTGCGGTTGAGGCCGATGCGTTGCAGCGCTGGGCCGAGGCCGAGGAACTGGTGCTCGAGGCGGCAACGCGAAGCGCGATGGCGCGAGCGCGAGGTCTCGCGCCCACGCGCACCGATGAATCGAGTGCTGCGGGACTTGTGGCCGAACTCACGGGCCGTGAGCGCGAATTCTCGGCAATCACGTCGGCCTGGGATGCCGCACGCGTTGGCCGGGCACGTCATCTCCATCTTGCTGCAGCAGCCGGGATCGGAAAATCGCGACTGCTGCACGATGCCTGCGCCAGGCTTCGCGCCAGTGGCGCGCGCATCGTGCAGGTTCGCGGAACGATCGGCGATCGCGACGTGCCGTATGCGCTCGCAGGAGATCTTGCATCGGCGATTGCCGCGCTGCGCGGTGCCACCGGGATCGCGCCAGCGTCCGCATCGACGTTGGTCGCGCTCAACCCGACGCTTTCCGCACAGTTCGCTGCGTCACCCGACCATGCTCGAGGCGAAGAAGCGTTGCGCCGACGGATCCATGCCGTGGCCGAGCTGATTCATGCGGTGAGCAGCGAAGAGCCGTTTGTTCTTGCGATTGACGACCTGCACTGGATCGATGCACAGTCGTGGCGGCTGCTGGAAGGAGTGTTCAACCGGATCGACGGCGCACATCTGCTTTGCATCACCGCGGCTCGACCTGAACGCAGGCCCACGAACAGCCATTGCGTGACGCTACCACTTGCCGCCCTCACGCTGGAGCAGGTTGCGTCGCTGGTATCAGCGCTTGGCTCGCTCCCGTCGCAGGGCGGGTGGAGCGGCACGTTCAACTCCGGGCTGCACCGTGCCACCGGTGGATCGCCGCTGCTGTTGCTCGAGACCATTCGACTCGCGATCGAACAAGGTGTGCTCGCGCTTGAGAACGCGATGTGGCACTGCCGCGATGAAGCGCGGCTTCACGCGTTGCTGCAAACGGGAGAAGCACTGCGGGAGCGTGTGCGAGCGCTGGCACCGGAGGAACTCTGGCTGTTGGGCGTGCTCGCGACTGCCGGCGCACCCATTGAGCCGACTCTGCCCGACATTCCACGCGATCAGCTCGATCACGCGTTGGCCCGCCTCGAACAACAAGGACTGGTCACGCGCAACATCAATGCCTGGATCGTGGCGCACGATGAAATCGTAATCGCCGTACGAGCGGCGTTGTCTCCGGCGCTGCAAGCGGGGGCAGAACGCGCCGTTGGCGAGCTCTACGTGCAGGGAAACACCGACGATCCTGATCGACTCCTTCGTGCCGTGCGCCACTTTGCCGCTGCACACGACCACCGCTCCGTACAACAACTGCATCGGCGGTACGTGCTGCGTGCGCGCCGGGGCGGCGACCGTCGCAGCGATTTGGACATGACCGTGGAGTTGCTCGGCGAGCCGGCTGAATCGGTCGCGGTACGATCACTCGTTCGTGCGCTTCCCGTTCACTGGCGCATCGGCCTCTGGTCGGGCGCACGCCAGCTTGCCGCAGCGTTCGCGGTCGTGCTCGTTCCGCTCGCCGTGATGCTCGGCGGGCGCGATGACGCGAAGACGGCGCAACGCCTGGTGTATGTCGATACTACCGGAAAGACCTTGGCCGTTGGCGCGCGCCAGGCGGACTGGAATGGCACGAGTGCCCCGGCAGCTCCTTCAAGCTGGCGCAGCACAATGTCGGACGCCGCACGCGCATACCCCGAACTTCCGCCGGCGATTTCTCCAGACGGCCGCTCGGTCGCCTGGATCCAGGATTCGGGTGACAGCACCACGCTCGACATCTGGCTGCGCACGCCCAGCGGCGTCCGCCGCCTCACGCGGCAATGGCGCGATGACCTCGTGCAGGGATGGCTTCCCGATGGCTCCGCGCTGATCGGCACCACCGAACGATGGTCACCGGTGGGCGCCAGTCACTATGAGATCGCGATCTTTGATACGGCGACCGGTACCGCGCGGCAGCTCACGCACAGCACCGCGCAGAACATCAGTCCATATGTGTCGCCGGATGGGACACGCGTCGCTTTCCTGCGCAACCCGGCAGACGCGCCGCCGATGGTCTGCGTCACCACGATTGACGGTGCGCACGAGCCGGAGTGCCGGACGATCGGTGGACAACCGATTTTCGGAGTGTTCGGTTGGGTCGGACTCGACCGCTTGCTGATCACGGTCGATCTACCTGATTCGTTGCCGCTGGTGATCTATGACTGGGCGCGCAACACCAGCGACGTCATCGTCCCGTACGCTTCGGGGGTTCGAGAGAGCCAGGACCTTCGCTGGGTGGCGGCATCCGCTCGAATGACCGGCACACCCGGCTTCCACGAGATGATCATTCCACTCGACAATCCAGCCAAGGCGCGTGAGGTCTCAAGCGACGGACTTCGGCGCAATGCGATTCGCTGGTGGGAAGGAAGCCCGGATCAATCGTGGCTGATCGATCATCTCGAATTCACCGATTCGGTGCGCGAGATCCAGCCGGGAATTGGCACCAGGCTTGGCGTACGGGCAATGACACGCTCGGGTACCCAGATCCCGATCCACGCACCGATCGCCTGGAGCAGCAGCGACACGCTCGTGGCAACGATCGACTCGGTCGGAGAAATTCGCGTGCACTCTGCCGGCACGGTCAAGATGACCGCGTCGCTGGTTGGCTGGCGCACGGTGAGCAAGTCGGTTCGTGTCGCCGGAAAGACGCCGGAAATCGTTTTCAATGAACGATGGGATGAGAATTGGACCAGTCGCTGGCTGCCGTGGGGCGATCCGACGCCCGTCGTGGTCACCGGTCCGCAGAATGTGCGCGCACTCTGGAATCGCGGCGACGGAAGTTATCCAAGCATGGCGGTGCTGCGAGATTCACTCAGCATCACCGACGGGCTCGGATTGGAAATCCAGGTTTCCACGCCGATCGGAATGACACCGCATCAGCGATTCGACGTCGCGATCGTTGGCGGAATAGACCTCGCGAGTTTCGCGGCGGCCGACCAGCGGAAGGCGCCCCCGACCCGTGGCGAGATCGAGTTGAGCTGCGGCATCATCTTCCCCGGCCAAAGCCGGTGGGAGGCCGCCCGCGCGGCATTCCGCGGTGGCGTCCGCGCCTATGGCGACCTTTCGGCGATTGCCGCAACGCTTCGCTCCGGTACCTGGTGGACATTACGCTTGCAGATCCTTCCCGATGGCCGCTGCGGCGTGGCGATCAACAATCGTGTCGTCTGGCTTTCCACCGAACCGATTCTTCGCGATCGGCGATACCGCATCTGGCTCGGCGACGAATCAGCGGGGACGAAGCTGCTGCATGGCCCGATGCAAGTATGGACGGGGGTAAGGACGGATATCGATTGGACGGTGCGCTATTGAACGGGTGTGACGGTTCATTCGCACCCCTCCCCCCTTATTTTGGAGCCACAACTTCGACCCGGACCACCGCATGACCGTCGCCAACGCACCCCAGCCACTCTCCGTCCTCTCCGAAGAGGAAGAACTCTTTCGCCAGACCGTCCGTGAGTTTGCCGAGACTGAGGTCGGTCCGCACGTCCACGAGATGGATGAGGCCTCTCAGTTCATGCCCGAATTGATCACCAAGTTCTTCGAACTCGGGCTCATGGGCATCGAGGTACCCGAGCAGTATGGCGGTGCCGGCGGGTCGATCTTCCTGGCCACCCTCGCGATCGAGGAACTTGCGCGCGTCGACGCGTCGGCGGCGATCTACGTTGACGTGCATAACACGCTCTTCAACAACGCACTGCTACGCTGGGGAACCGACGAACAG
>JANYCP010000129.1 GCA_025360265.1 Gemmatimonadota bacterium | reverse complement strand
CGCCAGGCGCCGGCCATCCGGTGACAGCACGCCACCGAACTCATCAGCCACATCGCTGGTCAGCGCCTCGGCCTCGCGCTCGCCGAACGTCTGGCGCCAGATATCGGAGTTGCCTTTGCGGTCGGCGTCGAATATCAGCGCCTTGCCATCAGGCGTAACCGCCATGCTCTCGACCAGCTGATGACCAAAGGTGACCTGCGTCGCCATCGCCGGAGTGGCGATGCCGTTGGCCAGGATTGGCAGCGCCCAGATATTGGCCTGCGCGGTGTACACCGAGTAGGCCAGACGGCGTCCGTCGTGCGAGAGCGAGAGTGATGCGGCGTTGAGGGCGGTGGTGAGCCGGTGAATCTCGCCCACCACGCGCCCGTCACTTCCGATGCTCGTGTAATAGGTGTCCCGCTGGCGGTCCCGATTCGAGATGAAATAAAGGCGACGGCCGTCGGGGGACCAGACGGGACTGGTATTGAGTGAGACACTGTCCGTGACCGCGATCGGCGTGCCTCCCGCCGCGGGGATGACGAAGATGGTACTCGGGCCAACGTTCCCCATGCTCAGCACCACGATGCCGAAGTCCCTGGGGGTGGTGCAGGCAACGTGATCGCCTCGCGCCGACCAGGCGCATTCCTTGAACGGGTATCCAACGGCCATGGCGTGAGTCTCGCCGCTGGCAATCGTATAGAGCAACAGCGAATCCCGCCGCGCGAATAGGATTCGGCGGCCATCCGGCGACCATGTCGCGGTGGTCACTCCTCGAATCCCGATGGCACCGGGCGCGTCCGGGGTCCCATTGATCAGCGTGGCCGCGGTGCCGCCGCCGAGCCCTGCGGCAACCGTATCGACACCGCCCCTGGCCAGAAAGAGTATGCTGGCGCCGTTGGGCGACCACTGCGGCTCCTGCTGATCCGTGGTCGAATCCTTCGTGAGCGGAACCTCGTGCCCGCCATCCACCGGCCGGAGATAGAGGCGAACGCCGAGCGACGTCCCGGCGGCGTACACCATCACCTTGCCATCAGGTGAGATCGCCGGCTGCACCTCGAGTCCGTCGTCGCTCGTGACATGCACGATCGCACCGGTCGTCACCTGTGACTCATGTCGGGATGAAAAGAGCAACGCGCCAGCGACCACCCCCAACACGCAACAGCCAGCAGCCAGTGCCAGCAGCCCCATCCGCGACTGCCTTGTAGGCAGCGCAGCAACCCTGTGCGCGCCGGTCAAGCGCGATGGCGGCATCAGCGCCGCGCCGAACGCGGCCACCGACGGAAACCGATCGCCTGGCACCTTCTCGAGCGCCTGATGCAATGCGTCCGCCACCGATGCCGGCACCGAGATCCGGCGCTTGGCCACATCCGGCGCCGGTTCCGACATCATCCGCGCCATGATCGCACCGGTCGTTGGCCCGGTGAATGGCGGCTCACCAACCAGCATCTCGAACAGCACCGACGCCAGCGAGTACTGATCACTCCGTCCATCGATGTCGCGCTCGGCCGCCGCCTGCTCCGGACTCATGTACTGCGGCGTACCGACACTGAAGCCGGTCTGCGTGATACGTTCGCCCGCAGCGTGACTCACCGCGATGGCGATGCCGAAGTCGCTGACCACGGCATGTCCATCCTGCAGCAGGATATTCTCGGGCTTGATGTCGCGGTGGATGATGCCGTGCTTGTGCGCATGCTCCAGTGCGTCGGCCACTTCACTGGTGATCCGCACCGCCTCGGTGACACCGAGTTGGCGCTCGCGTTCGATCCGTTGCCGCACCGTCTCGCCTTCGACGTACGGCATCACGTAGTACACCAGCCCATCTGCTTCGCCGGAATCGAATAGCGGCAGAATGTTCGGGTGATGCAGTTGTGCCGTCGTGCGGATTTCGGTGAGGAACCGTTCAGCGCCGAGGACTGCGCCGAGATGGCGATGGAGGACCTTGAGCGCAACATCACGATCATGCTTGATGTCGTGCGCGAGGAAGACGGTCGCCATGCCGCCGCGTCCGATCTCTCGGACGATTGTGTACGAGCTGCCGAGCGTAGCTTGGAGCCGCTCGAGGACGTCAGTTTTCGGGGAAGGCATTGGTCCCCCTAACATACTCTCTGGCGCGAACTCAGTCCGCCTCGCTCGACGCGATTCTCTTGAGCGCCGCCGTGTAGCTCGCCGCCGCCTCGGCTACCGAGAGCGCGCTGAAGCCAAGGTTGCGCAGCAAGCCATCCTGCAGCCGATAGATCCAGCCGTGTACCGTGACACGTTGGCCTCGACGCCAGGCATCCTGGACCACCGTGGTGCGGCAGACATTCGCCGCCTGCTCAAGGACGTTGAGGGCACAGAGTCGATCGACGCGCACGGTGTCACCACGACATTCCGCCAGCATCTGGTGGTGATGCTCGGCGACGTCCTGCACGTGCCGCAGCCAGTTGTCGATCAGGCCGAGCGGGCGGGTCTCGGTGGCCGCCTGCACGCCGCCACAACCGTAGTGACCGCAGACGATGATATGCTCCACGCGCAGCACGTCGATCGCGTATTGGACGACGGCCAGGCAGTTAAGGTCCGTGTGCACCACCACGTTGGCGACGTTGCGGTGCACGAACATTTCGCCCGGTTGCATGCCGACAATCTCGTTTGCCGGAACGCGGCTGTCGGAACAGCCGATCCAGAGGTAGCGAGGATTCTGCTGGCGCGACAACCGATCGAAGAAGGCCGGGTCGCGGGCAGTGATCTTGGCAGCCCAGGCGCGGTTACTGGCAAATAGCTCGGGAAGCGAGTCCATGAATGTCCCGGTCGGGAGTTCCTGTCAAAATACCTTCACACCAGATTCATCGAGCCTTAATGGGAGACCGGTGATTCTAAGCTCGAAACGGATGATCGGGGAGGCAGCGATGAAATATGCTGGACTGACAATCTTCGTCGTGTTCTTTGGAATTGCACTGCTCGATGCCCTCTGGGGCGGCTACTGGCTGCGAGCGCTCTTCTGGATCGGGATTGGGGTGACCTTCTTTGCCATGGACCTGATGCGCCAGAGGCGCGCCAGCCGGCCCTGATCGGTCGCGTCCTTGCTCGGTTCAAGGTCGGCCCGTAGCTTTTCTTGTCCAGCCGGCAGTACCCTTCCGTGCCCGATCCCAGGAGCAGCAAATGGCCGTTTCCCGTCCGCGCAGCCGGGCACTCGTATCTGTTTTCGGTGGCCTGGCGATCGCCGTGCCGCTCGCCGCGCAGACGCCCAAGCCCGCGGGCCTGCCGCCGATCGAGGTGGTGGCCACCCGCATTCCGAAGGCGACCCACGACGTGCCTGCATCCGTCGAGGTGATTACCGGGGCGGACCTGACCGCCCGAGGGGCATCGACACTGCATGACGCACTGGCGCTGGCCGCCGGCGTTTCGATGGCACCTGGCGGCGACAACGGGCCGGCAACGGTGATTCCCGAATTCTGGGGCTTGCACGAATTCGATGCGTTCCTGCTGGTGGTCGACGACATACCATGGGGCGGTGCCCTGAATCCGGCCCTGCAAAGCGTCTCGCTGCGTGATGTGGAGCGAATCGAGATCCTGCGCGGCCCGGCGCCGGTCACCTACGGTGCAACGTCGTTCGTTGGTGTGATACATGTCGTCCACAAGGACGCCAAGAACGGAGCGGTATCCTACACCGCGCACGGCGGCTCGTTCGGCAGCGGTGGCGCGTCCGGAGACCTCGCGTTGATTTCCACCGGCGCATGGAAAACGCGAATCAGCGGCGATTTCGATCGCACCGGATTCAAGGATGATCGGACCTCGTTTACCCAGGGACACGCCTTGCTTCGCACAGTGAAGGGCGAGGGCGACAATCGGACCTGGTTCAGTGCCGACGTCAACATCATCCGCCAGAATCCGGCGAGTCCGCACCCGGTAGACGGAACGGAGCTCTCGACGGCAACGCCGCTCGACGCGAACTACAATCCAGCTGGCGCGTATCTCAACACCGATCGATTTACCGTCGCCGCGGGACTCAATCGCCCGGCGTTCGGTGGTGCGAACTGGGCCAGTATGGTGTCCTTTGCCAAGTCGACCAACAACGCGTTCCGCGGATTTCTTACCGACATCTCCAACACCGCGAATAATGCGGCTGGCTTCAAGAAAGGGATTGAACTCACTGACATTTACGCCGACTCCCACATCATCTGGCCAACCAGGTCGGCGGTGACATTCATGACCGGCGCCGACCTGCTCTTCGCCAATGGCGAAGCCACCGGAGCAGTATTCGAGTACACGGCGGCGCTCAGCGGCATCACTGCCCCTGTCGTGGCTGAGCCCACGGTGCTGAACCTCGACTCGGAGAATCGGCGCATCTTCCTCGGCGCCTATGCGTCGACAGAATGGCGCCCGACGTCCCGCGTGTCGCTCACCGGCGGCTTGCGGCTGAACAACACCTCGGAACGGCGTGGCGAGACCAGCCCGACATCGACGAACACCAAGATCAGCGGTAGCATCGGCGGACTCTTCGGTCTATGGGAACAGGGCACTGATCATGTCCGCTTGTTCGGCAATTACCGCAGCACGTTCAAGCCGGCCGCGTTCGACTTCGGGCTGGCGGAAAACGAGGGAATTCTCAAGCCGGAAACGTCGAACAGCTATGAAGGGGGCCTGAAGATTCGCTCGGGACGGCTCGATGTTGAAGCGAGCGCCTTTCACATGGACTTCAACAACCTGGTCACTGCGGGTATGGTCAACAACCTCCCGGTGCTTCTCAATTCCGGCGTGACGCGATTCACCGGCTTCGAGATTGCCGCCGACGTGAGTCTCACCCGCGACGTTCACGCTCGCGCCACCTACAGTTATCACGACGGAAAGTACGTCGACTTCCGGAAGGACCTGGAAGGAAACGGAACGCTCACACAGCTGGCGGGAAAGCGCATCGAAATGTCGGCACACAATCTTGCCTCAGCCGGGGTTACCTATGCACCGGCGAGCAGCCTTATCCTGGTGGGCAGCCTGAACTACGTCGGAAGTCGGTACCTGGACGAACTCAACGAGGCGCTGGCGCCAGCGTTCACCACGTTCGACGCCGGCATTGGGTATCGCTTCGGCCAGATCGAGGTGCGGCTCGACGGTCGCAACCTCGGCGATCGGCGCGACGCGGTATCGCCAAGCGAATTCGGCGACGCCCAGTATTACCGCATGACGGCACGGACGATCCTGCTCGGTTTCAACGTGAGGCGCTAGCGCAGAGCAGGAATAACAGTGAAGTTTTTCGACGAGCGCGACAATCCGGCGCCCAGCGGTGCCCTCGACCGATTCATCCGGCAATTCCCCGCGTTGAGTCATTTGCTCGCCGGAATCGTGCTCTTCTCGATTGGCGGAAGTGCATTAGGTCTGGCGTTTACACCGTCAATCGTACTGCTCGCCCACACCTGGCCTCCGTTGTGGAATGCCGCCTCGCTGTGGCGCTGGCCTGCCCTTGGCCTCCTCAGCGGTGCGGCCCTGATGCTGTGGGGTGTCTCGCTGCTGGTCATCGTCCCGATCTTCAACTTCATCTTTCCCACGAAGTTGCGCGCCTCGTCCGCCGGATACTTCACCGCCGCATCGCTGCCGTGGTACCTGCATAACGGACTGTTCTACCTGGTCCGGTTCACCGTGTTCCCGTTCGTGTCGGCGACGCCGATCGGAACGCTCTTCCTCAGTGCGATGGGAGCGCGCATCGGTCGCCGCGTGCGGATGACCTCGGAGAACTTCACTGACGTGTGCATGATCACGCTGGGCGATGACGTAGTGATCGGCGGCAGCGCCACGATCTTCTGTCACTTCGGCGGCGCGGGAAAACTGGTGATCGCCCCGGTGATCATCGAGGCGCGTGCCACGATCGGTGAGAAGGCGACGGTGATGGGAGATGTGGTGATCGGCGAAGGCGCCACGATTCTGCCGCACACTGTGCTGCTACCCGGAACCCGCGTTGGCGCACGCGAACGGTGGGGCGGTGTTCCAGGTCGCATGATCCGCAGCGAGGAGTGGCGCGAATACAAGGCAACATTGGGTAGGCCCGCCTCCGAGTAATCGCTACGGCGTAAATCCCGCCGTCCGCCACAGCGGCGCCGGCAGAAACATCCGACCAGCGGCAACCACCGATCGCACCTTCCTGACATTGCTGATTGCATCGAGCGGATTGCCGTCGAGAATGACCAGATCGGCGCGCTTCCCTGCCTCAACCGTCCCCGATTCCCGGTCGAGCCCCATCGCCCGCGCAGGCACGATCGTCGAGGATTGCAGCGCCTCCATCGGTGTCATCCCGGCACGAACATAGAGCTCAAGTTCGCGAGCAATGCTATGCCCGGGCACCACAAGATCGGTGCCGGTCACGACCGGTACACCGGCCCGCATCAGGGCCACGAGCAGCGGAGCGGTGTTGGCTAGCCCGGCCAGACGATTCGGCGCCAGATCGCTCCTGGTGCCGCTGGAATTCAGCGCCTCGAGCAGCGTCAGTGGAGCGTGGGCCGCTCCCGGCTCGTACACCGAGAACGCCGAATCTTTCGGGTGTGCGCCCTGCTCCGACCGCGCCAGTGTCGGATCGAGCACCGTGCCATGCGACCTGAAGAATGCGATCGTCGCCTGCGCTTCTGCCGTCGTGAAGTCGATCGGCGGCCTTGGCTGACCCGCCGGCACACCGCGCTGAAAGAGCGAGAGCACATAGTTGAAGTGATTGATCTGGTCAGCGCCTGCCTCGACGAACTGTCGCGCATCCATGCCGCGCGGCACATGGCCCGTCACCGTCATGCCGAGACGATGCGCCTCGGCCGTTACGACCGGGACAAGCGCTGGAGGCAACGACCCGTAGATCTTGATCTGCGGATAGCCGGCCGCATGGTATCGGTTGACGATTGCTCGCGCCTCGTCCGGGGTACTCGCGACAAACGCGCCGAGCCCATCGGGCGCGCCATCAATCAAGCCGGCAAGCAGCATCCGGGGTCCCGGAACCTTTCCCGCCGCGATCGCATCGCGCAGACCAACGGCGAGCTCCAGCTCGTTGCCTGCGTCGCGCGCCGTGGTAACGCCAGCGGCGAGTTGCGCCGACGGCCATTCCACCTGCTCGAAGTGGACGTGCATGTCCCACAGTCCCGGAATAATTGTCGTTCCGGTGGCATCCACACGAACCATCCCCGAAGGAATCGTCGTGGTTGCGCGTGGTCCCGCGGCCTCGATTCGGCCGGAGCGCACCACTACAACGGCATCGTCGATCGCCGCCTTGCCGGTACCGTCAATGAGGCGTGCGCCAACAATCGCGTACGCTCCGGTGTGAATTGGTGGCGTGGCGCGGGCGGCATTGGCCAGATCCGCCAGACCATCGCGTACCGATCCTGCCACAAACAGCGGCAGCGATGTCTCAAATCCGGCACGCACTTCCTCCATCCGGTCGAGCTCGGCATCGCCACTGATCACCGCGACAATGCGGCCATCTTCGGTGGCCCACATCGACTGACGGCCCCATAGCACACCGGACACCGAGTACCGGCGCAACACGATTCGCGGCGTTCCCGGAACGGTGTCGCGACCTCGGTCCTCGAACGACGCGTTGCCACCCGGCAGCAACGCTAGCGAGCGGGGACGACCGTGCGACAGCCAGTAACGAAAGAGAGCCTCCTCGATCGCGGCCGGCGGATAATGTGTCGTAGTGAAAAATCGATCGACTCGGCTGCCCACTGGCACGTCAACATCGACGTTGACGCTGGTCAGCGTCGAGGTCTGCCCATGTGCGCCAAAGTGGATCGGCGTGCCATCCGCTTGCATC
>JANYCP010000126.1 GCA_025360265.1 Gemmatimonadota bacterium | reverse complement strand
CCGACGCCCGCCATGATCGCAGCCAGCAATTCATCGTCGGTCTTGCCGACACCGCTGAACACAATGGAAGATGGTGGAAAGCCGGCGTGAATCGCTCGCAGCATCTCGCCGCCCGACACAATGTCGGCGCCGGCGCCGAGCGTCGCGAGCATGCGGAGGACTGCGATGTTGGAATTTGCCTTCACCGCGTAGCAAATCCGATGCGGCAGCGATGCGAACGCCCGATCGACCCGGGCATACCTTTCGCGGATCGACGTCGCATCGTACACGAACGCCGGAGTGCCAACCTGTTCGGCGATGTCGGCGAGCGGAATGCCGCGCATCGCCAGCGTTCCATCCGGGCCTGATGCGAGGCCCGCATCGGCCAGACGCGAGTCTAGTATGCTCGTGCCCACACCGCCTCGACCGTGGCTGGACGCCCCGTCCAGATGCACGTCGTTGGCGCAACCGGCGACCGGAACTCTTCCGACGGCAGGCAGCGAATCGTTGCCTTGGTCTGTTGCTTGATTTCCAGCTCGACCGCCGGATCTCCGCAGAAGCCCGCGAAAACAAATCCGCCGCCGTTCTCGATGAAGTCGACGAACTCCTGCTTCGACTTCGGATTACGAAGCGTGCCGGCAACCTGGCGTGCCTTGGCCGCCTCGAATAGCGCGGTCTGCATCGCGGCCATCTCATCGGTCAGCCGCGCCGCGAGTCCGGCCATCGGAATCGCTTCCTTCCCGCCGAGGCGGCGGGCAAGCATCACGCTCTGGTTGGCGAGGTCGCGGGGCCCAAGCTCGAGGCGGAACGGCGCGCCGCGCGCTTCCCACTCGTAGTATTTGGCGCCCGGCTTCATATCGCGCGTGTCAGCGGTCGCACGAATGCCCGCAGCGCGCAGTTCCTTGACGAGTGATTCGGCAGCGCCATAGGTCAGCGCCATGTCTTCGTCGGACTTCCAGATCGGCACGATCACGACCTGCCACTGCGCCAGACGCGGCGGGCACACCAGTCCCTTGTCATCGCTGTGCGTCATGATGAGCCCGCCCACCATGCGAGTCGAGACACCCCACGACGTACTCCAGACATACTCGAGTCCACCTTCCTTGGTCTGGAACTGGACGTCGAACGCCTTGGCGAAATTCTGCCCAAGATTGTGCGAGGTGCCAGCCTGCAGCGCCTTGTTGTCCTGCATCAGCGCTTCGCATGCGTAGGTGCGGAGTGCTCCGGCGAAACGCTCAGAGTCGGTCTTCGGCCCGGTGATCACCGGCATCGCCATCCACTCTTCCATGAACTTGCGATAGACGCCAAGGATCAACAGCGTCTCTGCTTCGGCCTCGACCTCAGTCGCATGCGCCGTGTGGCCTTCCTGCCAGAGAAACTCGGTGGTGCGCAGGAAGAGACGGGTGCGCAGTTCCCAGCGCACCACGTTCGCCCACTGGTTGATCAACACCGGCAAGTCCCGCCAGCTCTGGATCCACTTGGCGTACATCGCGTAGATGATCGTTTCCGATGTCGGACGCACCACCAGCGGCTCTTCGAGTTCCTTGCCGCCGCCGTGCGTCACGACTGCCGTCTCCGGCGCGAACCCTTCGACGTGCTGTGCTTCCTTCGCGAGGAAACTCTGCGGGATGAAAAGCGGGAAGTAGGCGTTCTGGTGACCGGTCTCCTTGAACATCGCGTCGAGCGCCGCCTGCATCTGCTCCCATATCGCATAGCCGTTGGGCCGTATCACCATGCAACCGCGCACTGGCGAATAATCGGCCAGTTCGGCCTTCATGATGACGTCATTGTACCAGGCGGAAAAGTCTTCCGCGCGAGTGGTGATTGCCTTTGAGTCAGCCATTGGACGACTTTGGAAAGAGAGACGAGAGACGAGAAACGAGAGACGAGGCAGGAATACCTTCCTGCGTCTTGTTGACCAGATCTTTGAGTTGTACTTCCCCCTTGGCGCGATCGTCAGGACCGATCACCACGGCGATGCGGGCGCCGCGGGTGTTGGCAAGATTAAGCTGCTTGCCGACGGCGTTGGCGTTCATGGCGTATTCGACACGGATCCCGGCGGTGCGCAATTCGTGCGCGGTGCGGAGCACGTGCGAAACGTCATCGGGAGTGACGCTCGCCACAAACACGTCGATGGACGGCGGAAGCGCCGGGTGCAGGCCGCGATCCTTCAACAGCTCACCCAGTACCACGTCACCCATGCCGAAGCCGAGCGCAGGCAGGTCGGCGCCGCCGAGACTGTTGAGCAGCGTGTCGTAACGGCCACCACCGCAGATGGCGCGAAGTGTTCGTTTGGCGTCGAACAATTCGAACACGGTGCCGGTGTAATAGGCGAGCCCGCGAACAATTGTCGGATCGAAGTCGATCCAGTCACCGAGACCCATCTGCTCCAGTGCGGCGAGTGTTGCGCCGAGGGGAGAAGTGGTGGTTACCCGGGCGAACAGCGCCGACCGGTTTGCCGGGTCGGTGAGTTCCATGACTTGGTCGACCAGGTTGGGATCGACGATTTCTGCGAGCAGCGTTCGTGTCGCCAGCGGATCCTTCTCGACACGATCAATCGCGTGAAAGACCGCCGGCGTGTTCTCCTCGGGGACTCCGAGATCTGCGAGCATTGCAGAGACGAATCGCCGATCGGAGACGCGCACCCGGACATCGTGGGACCCAAGGCCGAACCCGCGCATCATATCAATGGAGAGCGCGATGATTTCCGCGTCGGCCAGCGGGCCTGCCTCGCCGATCAGGTCACAATTGAGCTGGAAGTGCTCACGGAGCCTGCCGCGTTGCTGCCGCTCGTAGCGGAATAGCTGGGGAATCGAGAACCAGCGAATCGGCTTCTTGAGACCATTGGCTCGTGCCGCGACCATGCGGGCCAGGGTCGGAGTCATCTCCGGCCGAAGCGCCACCTGGCGGTCGCCCTTGTCGACGAAGTGGTAGAGTTGGCCGACGATCTCGTCGCCGCTCTTGGCGGTGTACAGCTCAAGCGGCTCCAGGGGGGGGCCGTCGTACTCCTCGAAGCCGTACCGGGCAGCCACGTCACGCCAGACGCCAAAGATGTGTGCCCTGAGGGCGAAATCTTCGGGGGCAAAGTCGCGAAAACCGGGCAAACCCTTGGCGGTCATGGCCTAAAATAAACGGTCAGGCGACCTTCGGCCCGAGTTCCCGCATCACGTCCCTGACCAAGTGGAACGATCCGCTCACAAGCACCCTGCCGGCGCCCTCCCGGACTGCCCTCAGGGCCTCGGGAGAGTCGGAAATCACCCGCCGCTTGGCCCGCGGTGCAGCGCCACGGGCGACCGGGTCACTCCTGGACGCGCCCCGCGCCCAACGGCATTCGGAGACACTCGCATTCGTTGACCAATTTCAAAATCATGCGATCATTACGCACCATTTTGAGTGGATGCACCGATGTCGGTTTCCCTGCTCCTCCCCAACGCACGTTCATTACGTTCCTCTGGATTCGATCATACCGCAAATGATTCGCCGCAATAGAAACGCTCTCCTCTCAGCGGTCGTCGCCGGACTCGGGTCGGCGGCATGCGCGCAATCGCACCCGGGCGTCGGGTCAGCGGCGGACTCGCTGCAGCTCGCTCATTCGATGGAACTCCAGCAGCTGGACTCCAACTTTGTGGCGCGCCCGTATCGGATGGCAATTCGATCGGACCGAAGCGTCATGATCTCGGATATCGGGCGCGCAGTGGTATGGTGGTTCGGGCCAGATGGAACCCTGCTTCGGGTAATCGGCCGGAGGGGCGAAGGGCCCGGCGAGTTCATGCGACCCGGCGCCATCGTGGCACTCGATGACTCGACGATCGCGGTCCATGAATACGGAAAGCGGATCTTAAAGGTCCTTCGGCTACCAACCGGCGTTGAGCTGCGAACCGTAACGTTTGACGCGGTGGTTCCATTCGGCGGCATCTCGTGGCGCGACACCGTATGGTTCGGCGCAATGGCAGTTCAGCGTGGGAGTGCAGCTGGGTCTATCGCAGGCGTTGCGAGTCTCATGCGTTGGCCAATCGGCGACTCAGCGGCCACGCCTCAGTGGACGGCCCCTGACGGTTTGTCCCACAATGGGCTGCCGACCCCGCTTGGTGGGCTGGCCAGCCAGGTGATCAGCGTTGATTCCACCGGCTTCTGGGTGAAATATGGGTTGCGCGATGTTCTCGAAAGGCGAGCGCGCGACGGAACGCTCCTCGGCGAATGGAAAATTCCGGCGGAGCACCGGCGGGGTGTGCCGGCGGAGCGTATCGATTTCGCGTCCAAACCATCCAACTGGACCGCGCGTGAGTTCACGAATCCATTCTGGATTGATGTCACTTTCAGCAGCGACCGGGGCTTTGGCCAGCGTCGCGACGGAACACTGATGTTAGTGACGATGGACGGAATCGTGGAGGGCAAGGTCCTGCTGGGCACCTTCTACGGTTCAGTGCTCGATCCGCTGCACAACCGGGCATGTGTCGATTGGGTTTTGCCAGAGCGCAGTTTGGCAATTCCGCTTACCGTGGTCGTTGGCGATTCCTTGGTCGTGCTAAGTCAGGAAATCGACTCGGCATCAACGGGTCGAGTACATCTGATGCTTCGAACCTTCACCTTGCCAACCGACCAGTGCCGTTGGCAACCAATGCCAAAGGAATCCCCCGCTTCACACTGACAATTGCCCCGGCGACTACTCCGCGCCGAGCCCTAATGCCTGCATGACATCCCCGACCGTGTGGAACGATCCAGTCACCAGCACCGTCCCTGCTCCCACCTGAACTTCTCGCAGCGCCTTGTTGAAATCCGGCTCCAGATGCCAGCGCGCCCGCGCAGCAGGCCGCGCCGGATCGTCCAACCAACGCTCAAGCCAGCCG
>JANYCP010000122.1 GCA_025360265.1 Gemmatimonadota bacterium | reverse complement strand
CGCGGCTCACCGGTGCGGGGCTCACCTTCGAGGAGGGCGGCGCGCTCTGGTTGCGCACCTCGGCGTTTGGCGACGATCGCGATCGGGTGCTCCGCAAGTCCGACGGCACGTTTACGTATCTCGCCCCTGACATCGCCTATCATCTCGGCAAATTCGGTCGCGGCTTCGATCATGCGGTCGACGTCTGGGGCGCCGACCATCACGGCTACATCCCGCGGATGGTCGGCGCCCCAGACGTCAATCGCATGGTCGAAGCCGCGATCGAATTTGCCGAGATGATAGGCGATGTCGGGCGCGAGATAGGTGAAGGTGCCATCCGACTTGCGGAGCACTCGATCGCGATCATCGCCGTACGCTGACGTGCGCAGCCAAAGCGCGCCACCCTCTTCGAACGTCAGGCCGGCGCTGGTGAGCCGCGCGATTCCGGCATTCACTGCCCCTTCGTCGTACATTTGCTGTTCCGACGACACCACGTCAAAGCGCACGCCGAAGTCGGCCAGCGTGCCGTCCTGCTCGGCGCGCTGCATTCCGAGTGCAATCACACGACAGCGCGCCACGCCGGCCGCGGGCCCAAGGTCGGCGAACGCGTTCCCCTCTTGCTTCAACACCGCAGCCGCGGCCTCGATCAGGTAGTCGCCGTGGTAGCCGCCTTCCGGTATCTCAGCCGCCCGGCCAACAGCCAGCTGCACGCGTGCCCAGAGCGACTCGGCGAGTCGGTTGATCTGCACGCCCGCGTCGTTGACGTAGAACTCGCGGGTGACCTGATGTCCGGTCCACTCCAGCAGCGCACCGATGCCGTCGCCGAGCGCAGCACCACGGCCATGACCGACGTGCAACGGACCAGTCGGGTTGGCCGATACGAATTCCACGTTCACCTTGCGCGCGTCACCTTGTTGCGACCGACCGTAACGGGACCCCTCGGTCAGGATCCGTGTCAGGGACGCGGCAACGTTGTCGAGCGCGAACTGAAAGTTGATGAAGCCGGGGCCAGCGATGTCCTTGATCGCGACGCCGTCGGTGAGGTGCGGCGTGAGCGCTGCGACAAACCGCTCCGCCAGATCGCGCGGCTTGGTGCGCAGTCGCCGGGCGAGTTGCATCGCGACATTGGTGGAGAGATCGCCGTGCGATGGGTCGCGCGGGCGCTCGAGCGCGAACTCGATCGGCTCGGGATCAAACGTCGCCGCGACTTCGGTGAGGAGCTGCCGCAAGGAATCGCTCACGTGGCGTCGGGCTTCGCCGGTTTCGCAGCGCCGGAGGGCTTCGAGTCGGACTTCGATTCCGCCTTGGACTCGGCTTTGGGCGTCGCCTTGGCTTCCGACTTTGCATCAGATTTTGTGTCCGACTTCGATTCCGAAGACACCGAGGCTCCCGCTGGCTCCTTACGGGGTCCCTTACCGTCCTTGCCGTAGTCGGTGATGTAGAATCCCGAGCCCTTGAAGATCAGGCCCTGGCCACCGGATATCACCCGCACCGCCTTCGCCCCACACTTTGGGCACTTGGCGATCGGCTTGTCCGACATCTTCTGAATCTGCTCGAAGGGGTGCCCCTTTTCGCAGCGATATTCGTAAGTTGGCATGGCGTATAAAGATAATTGGCTGGCGGCTACCCCCCGTCCAGCTGCTTCAGGACGCCGGCGTCTACGTTGTGCCCCCCCGAAAAGCGGTGGACATCCACCACCAGGCCATCGGTACGAAGGCGGACCGCGTCGGCCTCAACCCGCTCCGGCAACACCCGCGTGTCTCGATCGCCGATTACAAGGTGCAACGGTTCAGGACCAAGCTTCCCCTTGAGGTCGTGACTGGTGACATCCTCCGGCATGATACCGGCCCAGCAGACCAGCCGGGTGACGGCTCTGGGCGAGCGGACAGCCCAGCGTGCACCGGCGGAGACCCCCTGGGAGAAACCGTGGACGTGCAGCGGGAGGCCCTCGGGAACTATCTCCTGAACGGCGCGCGCTATGTACGCAAATTGGTCTTCGAGATCATTGGCGAGATCTTCACGAGTCACCCATGACGCACCGACCGCGCGCTTTCCCCCGCTTAGTTCGGTGTAGAATCTCGACAACGCCTCTGGCGCCACCAGCAAGCGATCAGACCGCTCGGCTGACTGGAACCAATGCAAGATTCCCCTCGCCAGCATGCCATGGCCATGGAGGATCAGCCATGCCTCACGCGCTGTCGCCGGATCACCGACCACACCGACGCGGGCGTGGCGGGACACGACCAGCGAGCGGTATTCAACCGTCAACGTGCACCGTCACCCCGATATGTCCCCCAGACGTCGCGCATTACATCGCTGATCTCGCCGAGGGTAGCGCGAACGCGCACAGCGTCGATGATCGATGGCATCAATGCGGCGTTGCCGGTCGCGGCGGTGCGCACCGCGTCAAGCGCCACGCGAACGCTATTCGCGTCACGGCTCGACTTCACCGCGGCAAGACGTTGCTTCTGGCCTGCTTCGAGCGTGCGATAATCCGGCAACGGAATCTGCGGCGGCGGCGACTCATCGGTGAATCGGTTCACGCCCACCACGGAGAGCTCGCCCGACTCCTGCGCTTGCTGGATCGCCCACGCGCTGTCGGCTATCGCCTGCTGGAAGTAGCCCTGCTCGACCGCCGCCGCGGCTCCGCCAAGTGAGTCCACATGCTCGATCAACCCGCGAGCGTCTGCTTCGATCCGGTCGGTGAGCGCCTCTACATACCAGCTCCCGGCGAGCGGATCGACATGTCGCGTCATACCACTCTCAAACGCCAGCACCTGCTGCGTGCGCAGCGCCAGCGTGGCGGACTCCTGGCTCGGCAATGCCAGCGCTTCGTCAAACGCATTGGTGTGCAGTGATTGCGTGCCACCGAGGACGGCGGAGAGCGCCTGCACGGTGACACGCACGACGTTGTTGAGTGGTTGCTGCGCCTGCAGCGTCACGCCGCCAGTCTGGGTGTGGAACCGGAATCGTGCGGACGCATCATCGGCGTTGAATCGCTCGCGCATCAGCCGGGCATAAAGGCGTCGCGCTGCCCGGAACTTGGCGACCTCCTCGAAGAGATCATTATGCGCCGCGAAAAAGAAGGAGAGACGCGGCCCGAATGCAGCGAGCGGCACACCGGCATCAATTCCTCGGCGAACGTACTCCAGCGCATTGGCGAGCGTGAATGCGACTTCCTGCACCGCAGTCGCACCGGCCTCGCGCATGTGATAGCCGGAAATCGAGATCGGATTGAAGTTCATCTTCTCTTCCGCAACGAAACGGGAGATATCGGTAACCAGGCGAAGCGATGGCGCCGCAGGATAGATGTACGTCCCGCGCGCGATG
>JANYCP010000070.1 GCA_025360265.1 Gemmatimonadota bacterium | reverse complement strand
GGCCGAGGTGTACAAGTACCTCGCGGCGGACGGCAAGACGCAGATGTATGGTGAGATCTGGTTCCCGATCAACTTCGATCCAACCAAGAAATATCCGGTGCTGACGGCTGAGTATGGCGGTCCGGCGGCGGGTGTCGGCATTTCGGAGACCTTCTCGCTCGGAATTTCGCAGGCCGAATACGGCTTCATCATGGTCGCGTTGATGTCTCGCGCGGCCCCGGGCATGGGAAAGCGCACCCTCGATGCCATCTACCTGAAGCTCGGCCAGACCGAAATGGACGACATGGCCGAAGGGATCAAGGCGCTCTGGGATCGGCCTTATATCGACCGGGAACGGGTGGGCGTCTACGGAACGTCGTACGGCGGATACACTGCGCTGATGGAACTGGTCCGTCACCCGGATGTGTTCACGGTAGGCTCGTCGGCCTCACCGCCAACCGATTGGCGCAACTACGACACGATCTACACCGAGCGTTATATGTGGATTCCGCAGGAGAATGCGGAAGGGTACGACAAGGGATCCACCATGACGTATGCCAAGAACCTGACTGGGCGACTGATGCTGACGTTTGGCACGGTGGATGACAACGTGCACAACACCAACATGATGCAGATGATCAAGGCGCTTCAGCTTGCCGGAAAGAACTTCGAGGTGCAGGTAAATCCAGATGCAGGACACTCGGACATCAACCAGGCACGGATGATGGAGTTCTTCATCGAGAACATGATCCAGCACCCGGAGCGAATCAAGGCAGGATACAACGCGAAGCAGGTGCCGTGAAGTAACTGTCATCCTGAGCGCAGCAGACGCGAAGCGTCTGCGTAGTCGAAGGACCTCGGTGCGGCTCGACCGGGGTCCTTCGACTTCGCGCCCATCGGGCGCTTCGCTCAGGATGACAATTCAGCCGCGGCGCTACCGAATCATCCCATTCATCTCCAGTATCGCGTCACGGATCTTCCTCCGCTGCACTTCGAGCCGCTTGAACGCACGTGGCCTGAAGAGGCGGAGGGAGAGTCCGCGCGCTGAGCCCACCAACCGGTCCAATCCTTCCAGAAAACGCAGGGCCGCCACGCCGGCGATCGGCATCGCCAACCACGCGCCGGCGGCCATCCAGATTCCCCACCGCTTCCAGATGAAGAACGAGAGCACGGTCCACACCAGCGGGAACGCGGCAATGGACGCAAAGATCTTGCTCGTGGCCGCCACGTCGCGTTCGACCTTGACGACACTAGTGGCAAGCGGCACCAGGAACTGATACGGGACGATGTTGATCACGATCCCCGCGATGGCGAGCGGCGCCAGGACGAGAAGGGTGACCACCGCTATTGACGCATTCTTCACAACCATTCCGACAGTGAGTCGCGACTCGAGCAGGTTCTCCGGCGCCATGCCGGCGGTCGTGAGCTCGGCGTCATACCTCGCCAGCATTCCCTCCACCTGGGCAATTCGCTCTGGAATCTCGACGCGCAGCTGGGCGTAGCCGCGCAGGAAACGCTGCCGCAATTCAAACTGGCGCGCGAGATCGCGGTCCTGTGTGCCCGGGCCTTTCACCGACGAGAAGATCCGTTCTGCACGCGTGACGAGCTTGAGCGCGGCATCCTCGTCGGCCTGAATCGTGACGCTGGAGAGCGCGGTCTCCAGGTGTGCGGTAAGGGCGCGAACCGTATCGGCGTTGGGCTCACCTTCCAGGCCGAGGGGCTCGGCCGGGACCGCGATCGGCGTGCCGAAGCAGATCAGCGCCGAACTGCGGAACCGCGCCTTCGAGGTGTAGTAGAGACCGCCGGGAACGATTTGTACCGGTGGTCCGGGATTTACGCTCGCTGCCCCGATTGCCATCCGGGCCGAGCCGGTCTTGAACGGCCGCATCTTGGGATCGCTGTGTGATGTTCCTTCAGGGAAAAGGGCGATCGCTCCACCGTGTGCGAGCGCTTCCCACACCTTCTCGAATGTCTTGCGATTCTGGCCGGTGTCGGCGCCATCCATCTTGCGATAGACGGGAATCGATCCCATCGCGCGGGTGATCGCGCCAATCACTGGGATGCGAAAGAGTGGTTCCTTGGCGAGAAAGACCACGCGACGAGGGGCGAGTGCCAGCAAGAGAAGCGGGTCGACCAGCGAATTCGGGTGGTTGAGCAACAACAGAACCGGTCCGGTCGCCGGCACGTTCTCCATGCCGGTGATCGCGACGCGGCGAAAGAAGATCCGTACGATAAGGGCGAGAAAGCGGCGCACGTCAGGTCGACCGAGCCGCAGAGCGGCGAGTGGAGACCCCCTCCTTCTGCAATCCGCCCATGGTCCAAATGATGCCACTGATGAGGATCGCCACGGGGAGGATCAACATGCCGCGCTGCAATGCGATGCCATTGCTTGCCCCGGCGGCTTCCTTTGCCGTGGCGATCGCGCCAACGATGAACGGTGACGGTGCATCACCGAGCAAGTGCATCACGAGGATGCTGAACGCCATTGCTGTCGCACGCTGTCCCGGTGCGACGTAGTTGACGATGGCGGAGTTGATCGGACCGGTGGATGCGAAAAGCATCAGTTCTGCAACCACGAGCCCGGTGATGAAGAACGCGGGCGTTGTGGCAGTGAGTGCGATCACGCAAAACGGGACTGCGATCAGCGTCGCAATCCCCGACACCAGCAAGTAGGCGTGCTTGGTGTACTTGAGTGCGTAATCGCCGATCCAGCCGCCGGCGAAGGTGCCGGCGAATCCGGTGACGACCGCGATGCCGCCCACCAGGTTGTCGGCTTTCTCTTGCACCATGCCGTGATACGAGACCAGAAAGTCGCCGAACCAGAAGACCATCGCGCCGAGTGCAAACGTATACGCGGCGTAGCCGAGCACGGTGGTTCGGTATTGCCGGATCTTGAGCAAGCCGATGTACACCGCAAGCTGGTTGCCGCCGGTTTTGCCGGCGTGATGGGGCACGAAATCGTCGCCTTCATCCTGTGTACCGCGCGGCACTTCCGGCAACTTGAGGAGCAGCAACGCGAGAATCAGTCCGGGCGCACCCGCGACGAAGAACGCGGACCGCCAGCCAAAATGGGCCTCCATGCCGCCGGCAATCACGAACCCCAGCGCCGATCCAACTGGAATCGCCATGTAGAAAATCGAGAAGACCCTGCCGCGCAATTGCCGCGGGAATGAGTCCGCCAGCAGACTCGGCGCGATTGATCCGTACGCCGCTTCACCAACGCCGAGCACGGCGCGCGCCAGGAAAAGGGTGATGAACGACACGGCGAAGCCGCCGAGCACGGTGGCCACGCTCCAGATGCCGACGCCAAGGGCGATCAGTCGTGGTCGGTGGTACAAGTCGCCGAGGCGTCCGAACCAGGGCGAGGCGATCGCATAGACCACAATCATGCCGGTGCCGAGCAGTCCGATGTGTTTGCGGTCGAGCATCAGGCCGGGGGCCAAGGCGAGGCTCTTGGCGAGCCC
>JANYCP010000029.1 GCA_025360265.1 Gemmatimonadota bacterium | reverse complement strand
GGGCCAGAGCGTTGACGTCGTGCCGATCCTCCGATTGCTGCGGGACATCGGCGCGCTGGCGCCGGGCTCGCTCCGCCTCTTCGGGGCCGGGGCATTCCTCTATGCTGCGCTCTTCGTCACCGAGGGCGTGGGGCTGTGGCGCCAGAAGAGGTGGGCCGAGTACCTCACGGTCATCGCGACGGCGTCATTCATACCGTTCGAGATCTTCGAGATTGTCCAGCGCCGCACCTGGCCTCGCATCAGCGCACTGGTGATCAACATCCTGGTCGTGATCTATCTGCTGTACCGGATCAAGAATCCCACGCCGTGGCAAGTCGAGGAGATCACCGAGAAGGTGTGAGGGATCAGGCGATCGGTTCGATTCGCAAGATCAATTTCCGGCGACAACTCTCACACACGCGTCCCGTCGGTGCCATCGACCTGACACCAAGTCCGCCACCAACCCGGTTGAGCACATCGCACCTTGGGCACGCCATGCGCAATGGCGCAAGCCGCCCCACAATCGACAGCTGCCGAATCGCCAGGACGATTCCAGCAACCAGAATCATTGGAATGGCGAGCAGGTGAATAATGGGGATCGGCAGGAAAAGGACGGCGAGCCCCGTCGAGGCCACGAAGACAATCACGCTGCGTCGGGCGCGGTGCGGCATGGCGAACGTGGTGAACAACCCATTGCATCGCGTCACTTCGCCGCCGGTTGCTTCAAGCGATACGATCACCTGCCCATCAACCATCGACCAGCTCGCCGCGCATCGTATTCCCGCGGAAAAAGACGGCGATCGCCGTGCCCCAGAGCGGCAGGTCGCCGAACATCTTCATTCCCAGCCCGGCGAGCTTGAGATCCTGATTGGCGGTGAAGTGCACCCACACTCTCGGCGCCTGCTCATACAGCTGATAGATCGGCCAGTCGGAGAACACCATCATCATCGCTGGAATCGTCGGACCAATTGTGGCGCCAAAGATGTAGCCGATGGTACCCCAGACGCCGAGCGCCACGAATCCCTTCGGCGCAGCAATTGGCCACCAGAGCACCAATCCAGCGGTGAGCCACGCGAGATCAATCGACAGCGAACCGAGTTGCGAAGTCATCGCGCTGTCGACGACGGCAGGAAAGTGCGTCGTGATCACCAGCGCGGTGTAGGTGAGCAGTCCCGGCAGCGGTCGCGCCATCGTGCAGAGAAACTGGCGGCGGCGCGAACCGGGCGGCGCCATCGCGTCCCATCCCTCGAGCGGAATGCTGCGGATGATCGCCGGGCCAACCAGCAGCGTGAGCAGCAGGAACTGACCGGTGTGTACGCTGGCGAGATATCCGGCGCCGAGCTTGCCGATCGGCCAGTCGAGAGTCGCGAGCAAGGTGAACCACGCCACGGCAAACCAGCCGAGCGGCCGACGCGACCATTGCTGCAGCCGCCCAAGCTGCCACCAGCCGAACCCGATGAGGATCAGGAGGAGATGAACCCCGGGATACCATTGCCAGGTCCAGGTCCACGGGAAGCCGGTTGCGGCGCACCACCATTGCATACAGCAAGATAGGAGATAGGAGATAGGAGATAGGAGATAGCACGGTCCTATCTCCTATCTCCTATCTCCTATCTCCTATCTCCTATCTCCAAACGCGACCAGCAACGGCAGGTCGTGCGCCCAATCACGCTGCCGTGTGCCCGACGGAAAGGCAACACGTCCCATGCCGTCACGAGTGTAGGCAATCACCTGTGCGGCGTGAGCCACCGGATAGGCACCCTTGGCATCGGCTGTTCCCTTCACGGTGGCGAGTTCACCGGCATCATGCTGGGCGGCGGCGATGATCGAGTCCGATGCGGTCAGGCCGATGAAGCTCGCATCGAAGCCGTGCACAAATCGATCGAGCACCGGCAGTGAATCGCGAATGGGGTCGGTCGTGATGAACACGACCGCGACATGGGTTTGCACCGAGTCGGGCATCTTGTCGAGGACGGCCGCGAGATTGGCGAGGTGCACCGGGCAGACGTCGGGACAGTTGGTGTAGCCGAAGAAGATCAGCACCACCTTGTCGCGCGTCGCGGAATCAAAACGGAACGGTTGTCCGTGCGTGTCGGTAAACGTCGCGATCGGCTTCTGCACCGGCGTCGCCAGCTCCGTCCCGACAAAACCTCGCGGCGAGAGCGGCACGTCGGCCTTGCCGTGGCACGCGAGGGTACCAGCGACAAGGCAGAGCGCCGCAGGCCGGATCAATGTGGGGCGGTCACGGTGAATGGAATGACACCGCGCACGACGTGCCCGTCGTCCGACGCCGTCTTCCACTTCACCAGATACTTCCCCGCCACCAGCGTCTTGGTCACCTTGCCACCAACAGTGGCAGCGGCCGGGCCAGTCGGCACGACCAACGATTCAACCACGGATGAGTCTGGCTTCGTAATCATGATGGTCGTCAGCTTGACGTTGATCGCTTCGGTGAACGTCAATGAGACCACGGCCGGCGAGGCGACCGACGACCCCTTGGCCGGAATCGATGACTTGAGCGCGGTGTGAAAGAGCGACGTGAGCGCGAGCGCAATGCTTAGCAGCGAGTACATGGACGAAGCTCCAGAAAAACGTGAATCAGCCTGCGTTGCCATCAAGCTAGTCGGTGTTACTGAACCACCGCGACCGAGTCTACGTAGTATTGCGTATCACCGAAGCAGCTCGTCGGCACGCCGCGATGCTCGGTGTAGTGCAGCTTCACCCGACCGCCGACCATCGCGTTGATCCGTCCGGCAACGGCCGCGTCCCGCACCGAGAAGGTCCAGAGTGTCGGCGCCACTCCGGGCACCGTCGTCATCGCAAGCTCCCCTTCCCACGTCTTGCAGATCCACCCCTTCTCGGAAAATTTCTGCAGCACGCCGGCACGGAAACCGTTCGAGTACGACCAGTGCAACACGGTGCCGGCGTACAGCGTAAAGACGAGTATCGGGACGACAATTGCACCGGCGATGATCCACGGCAGGCGATGACGGACCACCACGCGTGGCGCATCGCTCGTTCCGCCCGTTTCGTTTGCACTCATCGTGAGGTACCTCTTGGAGAGGTGGAGAAGACAAACCCGCGGCCGACAGCAACAACCCAACCGCCAGGAAGATCCGGTCGGGCCCCGCGCCAGGCGAGATCGAGTCGATTGACGCCCAGCCCTGTTCCATGTCCAAACGCGCTCCGCACCCCAACGCCAGCATCCCAACCAGAGCGCCGCGCGTCGCCGGCCCACCAGGCGCCGCCGAGATCGAAGAACGCGGCCAGCCCGATGTCCGCGGCCTTCAACAGGTCGCGGCCGAGGGTAAAGCGGTACTCCGCGGTGGCGATGTACTCGCGATCACCGGTGAACGAATGCAGATGATACGCGCGCGGGCCCGTGCCGAGACCCAGATCGAATTCCGTTCCGGGGAGTGGATTCTTGAGCGCCGCGGCATCGCCGTGCAACAGCAATTGGTGACGCCGGCCGGGAGTTATCACTGCGGTGGCGCCAACGTACACCTGGCCGGAATCGAGACCACTGCTGGTGTACAGGCCAGTAGCAAAGCCATCAGCAAACACAAAGCCGCCGGGAAACTTGAATCCGGTGTGGAGCGCAACACCGGGTGCCAACCCAGCGTGGCTCGGCTGATACCCGAGCAGTGCCGGAGCTGCGAAGAGCGAGACGCGCACCGTTGTGCTGAGATCGACATCCTCTTCGGTGCTCATCGAATGGAACGCAAAGATCTTCGGCTTGTTCACTCGACTCATCTCGGCGTACACGCCGAACGCGCCAGTGACCGACGTGACCGGAAATCCACCAAGCTGATACATTGAGTCGGAGACGTAGTCGTCGCGCCGAATCTGGGCAGCAACGCCGAGCCTGAAATACCCTGCGCTGCTCGCGCGAAGTGCGTGGCCATAATCAACACGGGTGAGCAGGTAGCGATTCTGCACGGCGGCAAACGCCGTGTCGGTCTTGCCGTTACGGTATTGCAGAATTCTGGCGCGACGATCATCGAAGTAGAGTGCGCCACTCGTTCGCGACGACGCCTCGAAATAGGGCTGGGCCAGCTGGGCGTAGAACAGCGTGCCGTCGCTGCGATCGAATATTCCGATCGCGCCATTGATCTTGTTGTTGAACAGCCGCCGCCGTGCAACGGCAACGTCGAAGGTGTTCCGGTCGGGATCGTGCCGGTAGCCAACTTCCGCCGCGCTCAACGTACCGAGCAGGTTGGCCTCGACGAGCTTCACGCCCCAGGTGATCGAACCGCCGCTGTTGCTGAAGCTCTCCACCAGCTGGGCGGTGATCAGGTCGCGGGTCGTGATCAACACCGCCACACTGTCGCCAATGCGCGTCGTGGTCACAGAGACCGACTTGAACACACCCAGGGCGCGCAGGTTTCGCTCCGCCTCAGCCACGCGCGCCGAGTCGAACGGCTCACCAGTGCGAAGGGGGATCTCCTTGCGGATGAACTGTTCCTTCGTGGTGACATGGAAAAAGTTCAGGATTTTCGTAAGCAGATTGGCGTCGGCCGAATCGTACGCGCTGTGCACTGCGAGGGAGATGCGGCCAATGACGGGAACGGCGGTCTGCGCGGAGGCACGCCCAGCGAGGCACGCGCAGACAAACAGGAGAGACGAGAGACGAGAGACGAGAGACGGAATTCGAGCGCCACGTGGAGAGGAATCTCCAGTGCTGGCGGCGCCCTCTCGTCTCTCGTCTCTCGTCGCTCGTCTCTCGTCCTGCAGTTTCAGCTCAGACTCTCCAGCAATCGCCACAACTCCAGCGGCGAAAACTCGGCGAACCGGGCCCGGACATCCGGCACCGTCCATTCGCGAAAGATCCACGCCGACGAGCGACGGACATCACCAGCCACAAAATGGACGCGGCCGGCGGTGACCGGGCCATCCTGGCGAGTTTCGAGATGGACCGACCAGTTAGTGCCGCCTCGGGCGAGATCGCCCATATGGTCAGCACTGGAGAGGTCGATCGTATCAGGAGACGGTGAAGTCATCAGCATCCCGAAGAGGGTGTCCAACGTTAGCCAGAGCGGACGACCTGCGCCAGCAGGGAACGCTATATTGGGCGTCCCGAGACCGACCCAGAGCGGCTGCAATCACGTGGAGTGGTTATGAGCGAAAGTCCATCGACGACCTGCCCAAGCTGCGGCACCGCCGCGAGCGGAAAATTCTGCGCGGCGTGTGGCGCTTCGCTCGGGCCAGCCAGCTGCACGGCGTGCGGCGCGGCATTGGCCCCGGGTGCCAAGTTCTGCCAGAGCTGCGGGTCTCCACTCGGCCGCTCCACATCCTCGGTTAACCTGACCCCGAGCGACCGTGCGCAGCAGCTGAGTCGAGGGGGAGACAAGACGCCGTGGATCGTAGCAGCCGTTCTTATTCTGGCTGTCATCGCGGCGGTCGGCTATTCCGCCTCGAAGCGGTCCGCAGGCGCTCCACCTGCCATGGCGAACGCCGGCAACGCCGGTGCCGGTGGTGCGGACGACCCGAATGGTGCCAACACGACCATTCGCGCACCGAACATCGATTCACTGTCGCCCAAGGAACGCTTCCTTCGGCTCCAGAACCGGATCGACCAGCAACTCGAGAAGCGCGACACCTCTCGCCTGACGTTCTTCATGCAGATGGCGCTGCAGGCCTATGGCCTGCTGCCCGAATCTGATCGCGACATTGATATCCGGTTCCACGCGGCGATGCTGAACGCCGAGGCCGGAATGTTCCCGCAGGCTCGCGCGCTCGCCGACACGATCATGAAGGCTGCACCCGATGACCTCCTCGCCTACTACCTGCGAGCCACCATCGCCGGCTTCGAGGGCGATTCTACCAAGGCGAAAGCAGGGCGCGCTGCATTTCTCGCACACTTCGACGCCGAGATCAAGAAGAACCGGCCCGAATACCTGGAGCATCGTCCGTTGCTCGACCAATTCCGCAAAGGTGACGGACCCAAGTAATGACGCAAACCATTCATGTCGCCCACAGCCCAGATTCCGATGACGCGTTCATGTTCTACGCGCTGGCGGAAGGAAAGATCGATACGGGCAACCTGCGGTACGTGCACGAGCTGTCCGACATCGAATCGCTCAATCAGCGGGCGCGCAAGAAGGAACTCGACGTGTCCGCCGTTTCAATTCATGCCTATGCCTATCTCGCCGACGATTACGCCTTGCTGGCAAGTGGCTCCTCGATGGGTGACGGCTACGGCCCTCGACTGGTCAGCTTGAACGAGAAGCCTGCAGATCCGCGGGCTGCCGCCAAAGGAAAGCGCATCGCGGTTCCGGGGCGGCTCACGACGGCCTACCTCTCGCTTCGGCTCTGGCAACCGGATTTCGAGCCGGTGGTCACGCCGTTCGATCAGATCGAAGGTGCGGTGCAGCGCGGAGAGGTCGATCTCGGCCTGCTGATCCACGAGGGACAACTCACCTACGCCGACGACGGCTTCAAGCTCTGGGTCGATATGGGCGAATGGTGGCTCGCCGAAACCAGCCTCCCCCTCCCACTCGGCGGCAACGTCGTGCGCCGCGATCTCGGCCGCGACGTCATCGAACAGATCGGACGCGACCTGCGCGCGAGCATTGTCTACGCGCTCGACCACCGGCAAGCCGCGCTGGATCACGCACGACAGTACAATCGCGGCATCTCCGATGATCGCACCGACACGTTCGTCGGGATGTACGTGAACACGTGGACAGTGGATTACGGTGAGCGGGGACGGAAGGCGGTGCAGCTGCTGCTCGACAAAGCCGCAGAGGCGAAAATCATTCCGAAGAAACTGACTGTGGACTTTGTTGGATAGGAGATTAGGAGATAGGAGTTAGGGCGGAGCCTGCTGGTTTCTATCTCCTCTCTCCTATCTCCTATCTCCTATCTCCTTTCAAACCACCGCACGCCGCCCGCACCGGTCCCCACCAAGACATCGAGCTTTCCGTTTCCGTGGAGATTGCCCACTGCAGGCGCCGCGTTCGCGTAGCTCTTCAGCGTAAATGCCGGATCGAGCTCCATCTTGAACTCACCCGGCGCACGGCCGATGTTGTGCCACAACTGCATCTCTCCCGCTTCGTTGCCGATAAGCAGGTCCGGCCGGCCGTCGCCATCCATGTCGACGAGCGTTGGCACAACACGCCGACCGAACTTGATGTCCTGAAAGCTCGGCGTGACAAGCGTGAACTTGGGCGCGGTTTTCGTTCCGGTGTTTCGGTAGAGCAGCATCCGGCCCGACGCGGTGCCGATGATCAGGTCGATCAGGCCATCGCCGTCGATGTCGGCGAACGCCGGCGCCGTATTGCTCCCGCGCGGTATGGTCACGAGTGCCGTATCGGC
>JANYCP010000358.1 GCA_025360265.1 Gemmatimonadota bacterium | reverse complement strand
TGGAGCGGCTCCGCGAGCATGCGCCGACGCAAGTCACGCTGTTGCGACTGGAGCGCAACGCCGGCAAGGCGGAAGCGGTCCGGCGAGGGATGGAGCAGGCGCTATCGCAAACGGGTCGCTACGCTGGATTCATCGACGCGGATCTTGCAGCGCCGCTCAGCGAAGTCGAGTTGCTGCGCGACGCGCTGGAACAACGACGTGATGTCTGGGCTGCGATCGGCTCGCGTGCCATGCTGCTCGGCCGCCAGATCATTCGTTCCGAGCGACGCCACTATCTCGGCCGAGTGTTTGCCACTTTCGCGTCGATGGCGCTGCGGTTGCCGGTGTACGACACGCAGTGCGGACTCAAGCTCTTCCGCGATACCCCGGAAGTGCGCGGCGCCTTTGCCAAGCCATTCCAGAGCAAGTGGATCTTCGACGTGGAACTGATCGGCCGGCTCGCCGATGCTGCTGGTGATGCCGCGACTTCGCGTCTGCGCGAGATCCCGCTGGAACATTGGGAAGAACGGGGCGGCTCACGGCTTGGTCTGTTCGACTTCCTGCGCGCACCGCTCGAGCTGCTGCCGCTGCGCCGCCGCAAGCCTCGGTCGTTGCGGTGAACCGGACCGGAAAGCACCCCACACTCTGGCTCTTGATGGTGTTGCCGCTGGGCCTGGCGCTGCTGATCTACCACCCTTGGGCCAAGCTGCCGCTCGACATCTGGGACTTCCGCGAGTTTCTCCCCATCCTCCAGCGCACCACCGGCGCGTGGCAGCAATTCATCGCATTGCTCGGCTATTACGCGCACCACGGCCGGACCAATCCACTCTTCTACGGGACCTTCGTAATCCAGTACGGCTGGTTCGGCACCGATGCTGGCGGTTGGCAATGGCTCCGCGTTGCGTGGATGTCGGTCGACCTGGCGCTGGTGGTGTTGCTCTGCCGGCGGATCGGATTGACGTTGATTGCTGGAATTGCGGCCGCCATGGTACTCGTCGTGGCGACGCCGGCAGTGCGCGCCTGGGTCCAGTTGATGGCCGAACCGCAGGCGCTCGCCGCGATTCTCGGCGCGGCCTGCATCGCGACGACTTATTCCGCGACAGCGCGTTGGCAGCGCGCCGCATGCTGGATCACGGTGCTTGTTGCCATGGCGTTCCTCAGCAAGGAAGTCGCCGGCTCGCTCGGCGCGGTGGTACTGCTGATTGCCGTGGCATGGAACAGGGAAGAAGGCGAGCCGCTCATCATGCGCCGTCACATCGTTCTCGGCACACTACTGCTGATTGTTGTCATCGCGGAAGCGCTCCTGCTCCGCATCATCCGCGCACAACCCGAAGCAACCGGCTACGGCATGGCATATGGCAGCGGTGCGCTGTCGCTCAGCCGGTTTGGCGCCAACCTTCTTGCCATCACGCTCCCGGTGCGGCCCGGTGCTGACGCGGCCCTCGGCCTGCTCTATCCCGCCAATGTCGCCGCAATCCTCGCATTGGTGCTCGGACTCACCACGCGACTGCGGCGACGCGCTGCCGATACCCGTCTCGCTGTGGTGATGATCATTGGCGCGCTGCCAGCGATTATCGGCGCAGCGGTGTACCTGCCGTGGCCCAAGTTCGATTCGTTCTACGGCCTGCCGTTTTTCATTGGCCCGTTGCTGCTATATGCTGCTGCGATCGATGAACTGCTCACGGCCGGAGGCGTCCGACGTGCCTTTGCAGTGATCGCGATCGTGGCCGTGCCCGGCTACGCGGCGATCGCAGCGAACCGGTCGGTGGAATCGGCGGCAGCTTCGCTGCGCCTCAACGCCGACCTGGCGCGTTTCTCTGGACGCTTCGCCCACGATGACACGCTGCTGGTGCTGAGCCCGCCGCAAGGCCCGCGCGGACTTCCGGTCGCCGCCAACGAGTTGCGCGAGTACGGCGCCACACTCGGTTGGATCGATACCACAAAGGCTGCCGCATTTCTTGCCGCACCGTGCGATCGCTTCACGCCAACCACCGACGTCACAGCACCCGGTGGTCCGGTATTCGTGAGCTATTCCTATGGCTGCGGGCGACTGCCCAACGCCACGCTGCAGATTGTCTCGGAATACTCATGGCGCGATTGGCACACACTTGCTGTGGTGCACGATACCATGACGCTCGACCTGGCCGGAGCCGCGGTGCGCGAGTTGATGCGGACACCCGCGAACAAGAAGTGAACCGGGGTGTGCGCTGGCTCAGCTGGATCGTGCGGCCAGTGCCAGCCGGAATCGTGGTCGCCATGGTGTCGCTCGCGTGCGCGGCCGCGGTAACCATCGCCAACGACTTCCCGCCGCCGCTCGAACACGACGAATACAGCTACCTGCTCGGTGCCGACACCTTTCTCCACGGACAGCTCACCAATCCGCCTCACCCGCTATGGCGGCACTTCGATACGTTTCATGTGCTGCAGCAGCCGACCTACGCTTCCAAGTATCCACCGGCGAATGCACTGGTGATCGCAACCGGATGGAAGCTCTTCGGTCGCCCGATCGCCGGCGTGTGGCTTGGCTTCATGTTCATGTGTGTCGCGATTTGCTGGATGCTACAGGCCTGGCTTGGCAGGGGCTGGGGGTTCGCTGTCGCACTGGCGTTCGCACCATACGCCGCACTCAGTTACTGGAGCTACTCATTCTGGGGCGGCGCAGTCGCCGCGGGTGCCGGCGCACTGACGCTCGGCGCAATCCGCAGAATCATCGCCACGCGACCGGCACAGAGCGAGGGGTTCGTTCCGGAAGGCTTGAGTCGGAGACGCTCGGGTTGGGATATCAGCGACGCGCCAGCCGACTCACCTGACGGAACGAACTCCACTCGCTCTGTGCTGGCCGCTACCATCCCGGCTCTCGCGCTTGGAGCAGGTCTCGTCCTGCTCGCGAACTCCAGACCATACGAAGGAGCCATACTCGCGCTGGCAGTTCTTGCAGTGCTGGCGCACTGGCTGTGGCATGATCATGAGAACAGCCTCCGCTGGAAGTTGCGAGCGGTGGTCGCGCCAATCGCGGCCGTTGGCACGGCCGGGTTGATCTGCATGGGCACCTACAACAATGCCGTGACGGGGAACTGGCACACGCTGCCGTACACCGTGTACCAGCAGGCGCGGGGCGGTGCGCCACTCTTTCTGTGGCAGCCACCGGCAACCCGGGCGCCTGCGGCCGATCCCACTGTGCAGGCTTACATGCACTGGGAAGACTCGACCTATCAGGCAGCAAAATCGTTCGGCGGTCGTGTCGATTTCATCGAGAGTTTCGTCACTGAGTTCGTGGAGATCGCCATCCCGGCGGCGCTGCTGCTGCCATTTCTCCTGATTCCTTTTGGCATGAAAGACCGGTGGAACCGGTTTGCCGTGGTGACCATCGCGGCATCGGTATTCGGGATGGGGCTCTGTGCCTACTTCCTGCCGCACTACGCGGCGCCGATTGTCGGCCTGCTGCTCGCGCTGTACGGTGGGTCGCTTCGATGGCTGGCAACTCTGACGATTGCGGCACGACCGGTCGGTCGGTGGATCGCAATAGTCGTTGTAGTTGCCTGGTTCGGAATGGGTTCACGACAGATTGTACGGTCGCTGGCATCCCATGCGAGCCAGTCGGCGGATTCGGACCTCCTGCTTAAGTGGCCGCGCCAGCGCCAGCTCATTGCCGATACACTCGCGGCACACAACGCTCGCAACGTGATCGTCGTTCGATACGGCGCCGAGCACGGCTCGGGAAATGAATGGGTGTACAACGCCGCCAACATCGACGCATCGCCGGTCGTCTGGGCGCGCGATCTTGGCAAAGCCGGCAACAAGCCGTTGCTCGACTACTATCATGATCGTTCCGTCTGGCTCGTCGAAGTGAACGACGATTCCGGACCGTACACCGTTCGTCCCTACCCACCGGTCACTCCGTGAGGCGCGCGTGAACGAAGGCACCGGCATCGAACTCTCGGTCGTCATGCCATGCCTCAACGAGCGTGACACGCTCGCCACCTGCGTGGGCAAGGCGCTCGAGGCGCTCAAGCGCCGAGGCATTCGCGGCGAAGTCATCGTTGCCGACAACGGTTCGGTCGACGGGTCGCAGGAGATCGCCCGCTCCCTTGGCGCCCGCGTCGTCGACGTCGCGGCGCGCGGCTACGGCAACGCGCTTCGCGGCGGTATCTCGGCAGCGCACGGACGCTGGGTCCTCATGGGCGACGCCGACGACAGCTACGATTTCACCGTCATCGGCGATTTCTACGACCGCCTGAAGGAAGGGCACGATCTGGTGCAGGGATGCCGCCTGCCGCGTGGCGGCGGCACCGTGTTGCCGGGAGCCATGCCGCTGCTGCATCGCTGGTGGGGCAATCCAATGTTCACCCGGATGGCAAACATCTGGTTCAAGGTGCCGGTCAGCGACGTGTACTGCGGCATGCGCGCCTTCAAGCGCGACTTCTACAACCAGCTCGACCTGCGTTGCACCGGCATGGAGTTCGCCACGGAGATGCTGATCAAGGCGAGTCTCTTTGGCGCCGATATCGCCGAAATCCCGATCACGCTCCATCCCGATGGAAGAATCGCGCACGCGCCGCACCTGCGCACCTTTCGTGATGGCTGGCGCACGCTCCGTTTTTTCCTGTTGTACAGCCCGCGCTGGCTCTTCTTGATACCGGGGCTGCTCCTCATGCTCCTCGGCGCCGTGGGCTACTGGCTCGTGCTTTCCCGGTCGGTGATCGGGCCGATGCATTTCGATGCGCACACGCTCCTCTTCGCATCACTTTTCATCATCATGGGTTACCAGGCAGTGCTCTTCGCTGTATCGGCATGGACGTTCGCTACGGCCGAGGGACTGATGCCGATGACAACGGGGCTGAAGCGGGGCTTCGCGCTGATCGACCTCGAGAAGGGGATCATCGCGGGTGTGTTGGCCATGGCCGCTGGCGTGGTGCTTCTGGTGCACGCGATTCTCACGTGGCGCGCCGTCAACTTCGGTTCGCTCGATTACTCGCAGACGATGCGCTGGGTGATTCCGGGCGTGACACTCATGGCGCTCGGCTTCCAGACCGTCCTCTCGAGCTTCTTTCTCAGCGTGCTTGGCATGCAGCGCCCGACCCGCGAAGTTCTCCGTTCGGTGCATGAATGAGCGAACCTCTCTTCGATCAGTTTGACAGATCATACGAAGAAGCGCTTGCTGCCGGAGTGTCGGCCACCGGCGAGGATGCGTCGTTCTTTCTACGCGAACGGGTGGCGTGGTTCGGTCGGGCGCTCACGCGGAGAGGAATACAAGTGCCGCGAGTGCTCGACTTTGGTTGTGGCACCGGCAACGCCGGGTCAGTGTTGCTCACATTGCCGGGCGCACAGGAAGTGCTCGGCATCGATGTATCCGAAGGATTGCTCACGCGTGCCCGCGCGGAGCACGGCTCAGCGCGAGTTCGGTTCGAGAACGTGAATGCCCACCGCGCCGATGGATCCTGGGACGCGGCGTACTGCAATGGCGTATTCCATCACATCCCTGTGGCACAGCGTGCGGCGGCCGCGGCCCTGGTGCACGGATCGCTGAAATCCAACGGCTTCTTCGGTTTCTGGGAAAACAATCCCTGGAACCCGGGCACGCGCCTCGTGATGAGTCGCATCGAGTTCGATCGTGACGCAATCACCATCTCGCCGCCCGAGGCGCGGCGGCTGCTCACTGGCGCGGGGTTCGAGGTGCTCGACACGACGTCGCGATTCTACTTTCCGCGGATGCTGCGTATGTTCCGGCCGCTCGAGCCGCTGATGAGCGGCATTCCGATGGGTGGGCAGTATATGGTGCTCTGCCGGAAGGGCTAGTTGCGCTCTTTTTCCCGCATCCTCCGCACCCTGTCCTGCATCGGCTTGAACTCATCCTGACCCGCTGCAACGCCCTCGTCGGCTGCCTGCTGCGCCTCATCCCACCGCTTCTCGGTCAGCAAACACTCGATCAGCTTCGCCCGCACACTCGACACATCCGGCGCGGCCGCCACGCCCGACTGAAAGAGTGGAATCGCTGCGTCACAGTGTCCATCCTGCCGGTAGATCTGTCCTAGCCGCTCAAACACTTCATAGTCATGCGGCCATAGCTCGATCGAGTGCTTGAGATCGGCCACGGCCCGCGCCCGGTCGTGCTGCTCGTCCCAATACTCGGCAGCCACCTTCCAGCCGCGATACGCGTTGGCACCGTCAAGCGTGATATCGGTGAAGAAGCGATCCTGCGAGCGCCAGGTGGCGACGCGTATGGCGGAGCGGGCCGTGAATCCGATGGCGATGATCGCGACAATGGCCAACATTGCCCGCGTCGGCCGCAGCGAACTCAGCGCGATCGCGAATCCCACAGTCGGCAGGAAGAGGACCCGCTCCGCCATCACGATTCCGGTGGGTGTCAGCAAGTTGCTCACGGGCGCGAGTGCAACGGCCGCGAACAACAAGCCGAATGCCGCCACTGGCGTCCTTTTCCGTAGCCGGAGGAACAACGCCACGAAGCCCACCACCAGCGCCAACCCGATCAAGTGGCGCAACGTGATCGGCCCGCCCACCGGAATCCCCGGCGGACCGTAATCCGCCTGCAGATGCAGCGGGAACAGAATCAGCCGAGCCCACTCAGGCACCACGCCAAGGAAGGTTACCGCACGGCCGATCGGAGTGAGCGGGCGCAATGCCACCGCAGCCGTCTCGCCAATGTTGCTGTTGAGCAGGATGCCGCGCACTACAAAGAGCAGCGCTGCCAGTGCGGTAACCGGCACCAGCAACCTCACCCGGGCACGCCACGCCTCTCCCCTATCGGCGAACAGCACCCACTCGGCGCCCGCCAACAACAACGGCGCCACGAATCCTTGCTCCTTCGACACAATGCCGAGCGCCACCAGGCCGAGCAACGGCAACAGCGCACGCTGCTCGCCATGCGCTTGTCGTGCTTTCACATATACGAGCGTTGCCGCAATCACCCACAACGCCGCCCACAGCTCTGCCTGCCCGACGCTGTTCGCAACAGCCTCAACGTGAACGGGATGAACCAAAAAGAGCGTCGCCACCGCGCAAGCGGTGGCCCTCTCAACCCCAAGCCTCACCATAAGGCGAAAGAGGAGCACCCCCACCGCGAAGCACACAAGCAGCGATGTCAGATGAAAGAACCATGGCGCACCCCGTCCGACTAGCCACTGCACCGCATACATCGACACCGTGAACGGCCGCCACAAGGTGCCAAGCCAGTATGGCGCATGCGGAATCGTGAGCCAGTTGCCGGGATCGGTGATGCGCGTGTTGTGGACAATGGCGGGGAGGTCGTCGTACACGAAACCGTTGCGCAGCGAAAGTCCCATCGCCAGCGCCACCGCCACGGCGAATAGCGCATAGCACGCTCGCCGCGACAACGTCACGGCTTCTTGACCGTTGGCAGCGAATCAAT
>JANYCP010000357.1 GCA_025360265.1 Gemmatimonadota bacterium | reverse complement strand
GAACATTTCAAGCGGCTCGATTACGTCCTGTCGCATTACCGGCTGCACATCCCGGTGCGGATGCGGAAAGCTGGCGGCATCGTCGCTTCGTCGCCGATCAACAACCTCTCGCGGGACTCGATCTTCAGTTTCTGCGAGCCTGGGCTCCTCCCCGCACAACCGTTTCGCGACTATAAACGCTGGCAGAGTGAAATCGACGACCGTGGTGTCGTGTACCTGCGTTTCGGGTCACCCACCAAGGTGGTCACGTCACATCCGGTATGTGCGGATACCGTGATCAACGATCCGGAGACATCAAACCCGGTCGTCCACCCGATTGCTGGCGCGCAGGTCTGGAGCAACGCGCCCGCGGTCAATACCCGCGAGGCGTGGCTCTACGAAATCGATGGCAAGGGAATTGTCCTGAATTTTGAAGCCGAAAAGTTTACCGGCTCCGTCGAGGCCACGCGACTCGTGACCGGCGTCCTCGGTTCGTATTTCTGTGGCCTCGATACGATGCGCTGCGGATTGACGAACCTCTCCATCGCGAGCTACTACGCGCACAAGGCCGGTGGAACTGCCCCGCAGACCGCGATGGTGCGGCCCGAAGACATCGAACACGTTCGCGAGGCCGATCGCGAATACATCGCGGTCGCGACGACGGCGGACGACAATTCGCCACGCGGTGACAAGAACATCAGGATGATGTCGCACCTGCATCGATTGTGGGATCCGCTCACCGGCGGCCCAGTCGGCATGGTGACCTATGCGGTGCCCACCAGCGAACTGGCGATCCAATCGACGGGTAATAAGCGGACCACGGTGATCGACATGGAACTGCGTCAGTGGGATGGCACCACCGAACGCTGGCGCGACACCTCGTTCGCTCGGCATTTCGAAGTGCCCGACACCAATCTCAAGCGCCCCAACCTGATCGGCTTCTTCACGGTCCCATCAAGTCCGGGCGTATCCGCGTGGAGTATGGTCGCCACCCAGCCCGACAAGCGGAGGGGCAGAGTCTATGAAACAGACAACCTGCCACTCGGCACTGGCCCTGTGGTGCTCTCCGACCTGGTGCTCGGCGCCGAAAGCCAGGGAATCACCTGGAGCTTTCACAACGTCGAGATTCCGCTGGCGCCGGTCCGGGTACTCAACCGGACGGAACCGGTTTCGCTGTATTATCAGATCAAGAGCGACGCCGCTCGATCCGACCTGAAGACCACCGTTTCGCTCTTCGCGGGGACGGCGGCAGCAGTGGCCGGCGACTCGGCGGCACTCCAGGTATCGTTCGAACAAGCGGTCAATCGAGGGATCAATGAAATCGCGCCAATGATCGACGTCTCGCGCCTCAGCAAGGGGCGTTATTACCTGGAAGTACGCATCACCGATGCTGCTGGCGTGGTGGTGACGCGACGAGGTACCGGACTGGACCTGGAGTAACATGCGCACTCGGATGAGCGTCGTATTGGCACTGATGGCGTGCGTGTCGGGAGGCCGCTTCGCGGCGGCGCAGACCGTTCGTGGTCGCGTGATCGATGCGGCCAACAAGGCACCGATCATGAGTGTCCTGGCCGAGCTGCGTGACCTGAAGGGCAACCTGATTGTGCAGACGTTCACGTCACCGTCCGGCACGTTCGTGCTGATTGCACCGCCGAATCAACGGTACCAGCTTCGATTCGCAGCGATCGGATACGCCAGACATGCGCCGCTCGACGTCGTGCTCGGCAACGATCCGGTCGCGCTTTCCGACGTTGTGCTCACCGCGGTCGCCGTGACATTGCCCGAAATTCGCGCCATGGCCGGAAAGCGGGCGTGCGGCAAGTCGGAACTCACGCCCGATACGTTCGGTGGACTTATCGACGTCGCGCGGACATCGCTGCAGATGATGGATGCCACGATGCGCTCGGCGCAGCTGGGCTTCGAAATGCAGATCATGACCCGGTATGCTGCCAAGGGAAGCGGCAAGGACAGTTCGATCAGCGCCGACACGACGGCCGGTACCCTTCGCGAGTGGCCAGTGCGGAGCTTGTCGATCGACTCGCTGCAGCTGGGTGGGTTTCAGCGAGCAAAGACCGAGGCCGAAGGATTTGGATACCAGTACTACGGGCCCGACATGACGGTCCTCGTGTCAGACTGGTTTCTGGACACCCATTGTTTCTCGCTGGATAAGGATCGCAGCAAGGGCGACACCGTGGTGATCAAGTACGACCCGATTGGCCATCCCAAGTACGTCGATGTGAGCGGCACGCTGGTGCTTGATCGCTCTTCGCTCACGATGCGTACGCTCACCTGGGAACTACGTGACCTGCCCGATGGCGTTCCCGATCGAGCGGCCGGCGGCGACATGCATTTCGCCGAACGGTCGAATGGTTTGTGGGTGCCGACCGACTGGGTGATCTGGGCGCCGTTGACGAAGGTCTCCCGAACGATCAGTCGTCCAGTAATGCTCGGCAGCCCACCGGGCCAGCGTGGCGGGTCGGCGCGGCCACCGGCCAGCATGACCACGATCAGCGCACCACCTGCACCGCTGGTTCAGCTCGTTGGAAGGAAGGAACAGCGCGGCCGGCTCACGCGCATCGTCCCGATCGGTGGAATATAGAGGAAATAAATGATACTCCTCGCGTTCGCACTTCTCGCGCAGCAACTCCCGGCGCAGGACTTTCCGCCGGTCGATCGTCCCGGCGCCGATCCGATGATCGCGGCCGACTTGCGTTCGCTTTGTCCCGCGGCGGCATTCACCGATCGCGATGCTGCGCTTGCGGCCGAACGGACCCAGGGGCTGGCGGCCTCGTCAGGCAACGCTCCCGATGCGTGGTTGACGCTGGCATGCACGCGAGCGGTGCTGTCGACGATGAAAGGGTCGAGTCGGAGTGGGCCATTGATGCTCGCCGGCGACTCCTGGGCGCAGGGGGCGATCAGTACGGGTGTCAAGGTGCTCGAGCTCCGTCCCGGTGATCGGCGTGCGGCAGACATTCTCTCGGTGTTTGCCATGGACGAGGCGGATGTACAAGCGCTCGGCCGGGTGGTCGCCCGTCTCGCCGACGCAGTGAAAGCTGGCGCGAACGGCGGCCCGACACTGCGCGCCTGTTCCGAGTTGTCATTGCGGATCGGTCGAGTGGACTTGACGCGGCGCTGCGCGATGGCGGCGCTCGCGGGTGGGCACGACTCGACGGGCCATCTGCTGGTGCTTGCCCGCCTTAGCGCGCGCGAACACGACTCTGTCAATGCAACGGAACAGTTTGTGAAGGCGGCATCGTCGGCGCACGATTCGATCGCCAAGCTGGCGGTTACTTGGCACCTGCAGTGGTTTCTTACGCCTGCAGAACGCACGGTCTGGGCTTCACTTGGCGATGGTGCCCGCGGTCCGTGGGTGCGCGACCGGCTGATCTCGCGCGATGTGCGTGACGGTCAACCGACAGGCGCGCGTATCGTTGAGCATTTCAAGCGGTTGGAATACGCCGACTCGTCGTTTCGGTTGCACACGGCCAAGGTGATGGGTAACAGCATGATGCGCGGCGCGTCTGCCGCCACCGTCGGCATCGATCCCGATTTCCCCGATACCTGGCGGGATTACAATCGCTGGCAGTTGGTGCTCGACGATCGCGGCGCGACGTGGATGCGCTTTGGTGCGCCGGAAAAGCGGTCATATCACGAACAGCCAGGCGTGACGATGCGCAATGGTATCAAGGTGCCCGGTAATTCGTTCGAGGCGTGGCGTTACACGCTTGATGGCAAGCCGCTGGTGCTCACCTTTGCATACGAACCATTCAGTGGACAGGTCGGACCCTCTCGCATGGTGTCCGGCAACATCGGCGATATCTATTGTGGCATTGATGCCTGGCGTTGCACGTTGGGCGCGCGTGCGCAGACACGTGGCGGAGTCACCCAGGAACTTCGCATGCAAGTACGGCAGCAGGATCGCGAGTACATCAGTGAGGCCACCACCAAGGACGACAACTCGCCGCGTGGCGACAAGCAGATCGAGGTCATCGCGCGCTTGCACCGTCTCTGGGAAGTGAATTCCGGGTCGCCGTTCGCGATGGTGACGTATGCGATCAAGGCGGGCGATCTGGCGACACAGAAGGCAAGTAACGGGTCGAAGTCCGCGCTGATCGATTTCAACTTGCGCCGCTGGGATGGCGTGAGTGGTGCGCTGCTCGACACGGTATTTGCGCGGCGCGTGACCTTGCCCGATTCCACCAGCAAGCAGTCGCACCTCACCGGCTTTGTGGTGACTTCGGCCACAGCCACGCTCACGTCATGGAGCATGGTGGCCACACAGCCGGATAAACGGCGCGGCCGCATGTGGGATGACGTCACGCCGCCACTCGATCGCGGCCCGCTCGCAATCTCGGATCTGGTCCTCGGCCAGGAAGGACAGGGATTGACCTGGAACTACCACAATGCGCCGCTGTTGCTTGCGCCGCTGAACGCCGTCGATCGCAAGCACCCGGTGTCGCTGTACTACCAGGTCCGCAGCGAGCGCACGCTTGCTGTATCCCACGCCACCGTGGCGCTCTATCCACTGCTGAACGGGGCGGTCACCACCGAACAGCCAGCGCTCCAGGTCGGCTTCGATCAGGCACTCCGCACCGGTATCAACGAGTTTGCACCGGTGCTGGACGTGTCGCGGCTGGCGCATGGCAGCTACCTCCTCGAGGTGCAGGTTGCTGATGACCACGGCGCGGTGGTGACCCGTCGTGCGGTGACGCTCAACGTGGATTGACCCACCCGCCGGATCGGGCCAACTTGCCACCATGAAGTCGCTCAATCTCGACCTGCAATCGATCCTGACCGCGGTCGCCAACGTCTTCGGCTCCAAGCCGGAGACGATTCGGCGCATCGGCATCAACCTGATCGTCACCTTCGTCGTCGCATGGGTGGCGTGGCAGGTCATCAAGCTCGTTGCGAAACGGATTGTTGCCGCGGCTGATACCCATCAAGGCGACATCGTCTCGTTCCAGGAAAAGCGCGCGAACACTATCGCCAAGCTGCTCCGGAGTGTGGGCTGGGGCGTGCTCATGGTGTTCCTCACGATCCAGATATTGCGCCAGTTCATCGACATCACCGCGGTGCTTGGCGGCCTCAGCGTGGTGGGCCTTGCAGTGGCATTTGGTGCGCAGAGCCTGATGAAGGACTATTTCGCCGGCTTTTTCATCCTGCTCGAGAATCAGTTCATGGTGGGTGACTCGATCGAGGCGGCGGGCAAGTCCGGGATTGTCGAGAAACTCACGCTGCGCACCGTGCGACTGCGCGATCTTGAAGGGACCGTGCATATCATCCCGAATGGCCAGATCACCACGCTCAGCAACAAGACGCGCGGCTGGTCGCGCGCCGTTGTTGATATCGCTGTGGCCTACGACAACGATATCGACAAGGTGATCGCCGTCCTTCGCGAGGAAGTCGAGGCGTTGAGCGCCGATGCCAAGTGGGTTGGCCGATTCGATGCGCCGCCCGAGGTGCTCGGCGTCGAATCGTTTGGCGAAAATGGCGTGTCGATCCGCGTGCTCTTGCGGACCAAGCCAGGCGTGCAGAGCGAGGTGGCCCGCGAGTTCCGGCGCCGGCTGGTCGTTCGCCTGGAGCGCGATGGCGTGAGATTGCCGCAACCGTTGCCGAGGGCGAAGTGACGCTCCGACTGTACAACACGATGACGCGCAGTGTCGAGCCGTTCGTCCCGCTCGACGCCGGACGCGTGTCGCTGTATACCTGCGGCCCCACGGTCTACAACTACGCCCACATCGGGAACTTCAGGACATTTCTCTTCGAGGATGTGTTGCGCCGCTGGCTCGAGGCGAGCGGCCTCGAAGTGTTCCACGTGATGAACCTGACCGACGTTGACGACAAGACGATCAAGGGAGCCGGGGCCGCCGGAGTGTTGCTGCGCGACTCGGTGATTCCATTCATTGAGGCCTTTCACGAAGATCGGCACTACCTGCACATTCTCGATGCGCACGCCTATCCACGGGCGACCGACTTCATTCCGCAGCAAATCGCGCTGGTGAACGACTTGCTGGCCAAGGGTGTGGCGTATCGGGGCGACGACGGTTCGGTCTACTTCGCGATCGAGCGCTTTCCTGCGTACGGCAAGCTTTCGCGCCTCGACACGCGCGAGCTGAAGACCGGCGCCGGTGGGCGTGTGAGCGCTGACGAATACGCCAAGGAAGATGCCCGCGACTTCGTCCTCTGGAAGGCGACGCGCGATGATGACGAAAAAGTTGGCGCGGCGTGGGACGCACCGTTTGGTCGCGGCCGTCCCGGCTGGCATCTCGAATGCTCGGCGATGGCGCTCGACCTGCTCAAGCAGAAGTATGGCCGAGATGTGCTCGACATTCACGCTGGTGGAGTTGATCTGGTTTTTCCGCATCACGAAGATGAGATCGCCCAGAGTTGCGCACACACTGGTCACGCCGACTTTGCCCGTGTCTGGATGCATGG
>JANYCP010000350.1 GCA_025360265.1 Gemmatimonadota bacterium | reverse complement strand
CGCTGGTCGACTCGCAAACCACCTTCGGCATCGCGTCGAACACCAAGGCGTTTACCGCCACCGCACTCGGCATGCTGGTGGAGGAAGGGAAGCTCCAGTGGGACGCACCAGTGGTGCGCTACCTCCCGGCATTCGCGCTCTCCGATCCCTACGTCACGAGCCAGATCACCGTGCGGGACTTGCTGGTGCATCGCAGCGGTCTCGGCCTTGGCGCCGGCGACCTTCTCTGGTGGCCGGCGTCAACGTACGCCCGTCCGGAGATCATGCAGCGGTTGCGGTATATCCCGCTCGCCACGTCATTCCGCAGCGCCTACGCTTACGACAACGTGCTCTACCTCGTGGCATCTGAGGTGATTCGAGCCGTGAGCGGACAGACGTGGGAAGATTTTGTTCAATCGCGGATCATCACGCCGCTGCACATGAGCGACACCAAGGTGCTCACCTCTGCGGCTGGTGCCGGTGGCAATGTTGCGACGACGCACGCCGAGGTGGATGGAAAGGTGCGCCCGATCGCGCCGTTCACCAGCAACAACACCAATCCGGCGGGTGGCATTAACGCCAGTGCACGCGACATGGCGAAGTGGTTGATGGTGCAACTCGATTCCGGGCGCGCTGGTACGACGCGGCTCTTCCAAGCGACTACTACTCGGCAGCTCTGGACACTTGTCACGCCGATGCCGTGCTGCGGCGGAATTCCGCAAATCCGGCCGAACTTCATGGGTTACGCCCTCGGCTTTCAGGTGCAGGACTACCGGGGCCACAAGTTCGTGACGCACACCGGCGGGTTGCCGGGGTACACGTCGATGGTGTCGATGATTCCCGACATGAAGCTCGGCGTGTCGGTGCTCACCAACCAGGAATCAGGCGCCGCGTGGCAGGCGATCAGCTACTGGCTGCTCGACTACTACATGCATGCGAGCGACGTGGACTGGGTGGCCAGGATCGCGCCGCCACCGGCGTCCGCCGTAGTGCCAGCGCCGGAGAAGCCACTGGGTCCGCCGCGTGACTCGACGTCGAAGCCGTCGCTGCCGCTGGCCGCGTATGCATGCACGTACACTGATCCGTGGTACGGCGACGTAAGCATCAAGCTGGAGGGTGGGAAGCTGGTGATGCGGATGATGCATACGCCGGGACTCACCGGCGACCTGGAGCATTGGCAGCACGATACGTTTGTGGCGCGTTGGCGGGACCGCGAGATGCGGGCGGATGCGTTCGTGACGTTTGCGCTCAATCCCGACAACTCGATCGATCAGGTCAAGATGCGGAAGTTTCTCAACTCGACCGACTTCTCATTCGACTTCCAGGACCTGTTGCTCAAGCGCGTGCCGGCGAATCGGCAGTGCAACTGATCGCTACCGTTTCACCTTCGCCAGCAGTTCCTTGAACCAGTTCTCCACGTACACCACCTCACCGCGTGTGTCACCGCCGAGTTCCTTGATCATCACGAAGCGTTTATCGTCTAGCGCCACATCATATTGCGGCCGGTTCCGGGCGAAACGATAGCCGGCCAGCGAGAAGAGTGGTCGCGGCGTGCCGATCGTCAGAGTCGGCCCGGGTGTTACATCCACTACCATGAGCTGGCCTACCCCCTTGAAGAAGAGCTCTTTCCCGCTATGCGCCCAGCGCGGCTCGGCGCCGCCGTCGCGCGAGACAAGACGCGCCGACGTGGCCGCAGGGAATGGTGTCACGTAAATCTCGGTGCGGCCAGTCGCATTGCCGCTGTAAGCCAGCCAGTGTCCATCCGGGGAAATTGCGATCTGCATCGTGAGACTCTTGTCCACCGCGATCGGCACCAGGGCAGTGTCGCCGCCGAGGCGCCGCGCACGGATGTTAGCGTCGCCGCCCCCCTCGTCAGTACGAATCGCGAGCCATTGCCCATCGCGAGAAAACTCACCTTCCCAGATGCCGAAGCCATGCTGTTGCAACAGCTCTGGCGGCGCACTGCCGTCCACCAGCATCCGGAAAAGATCGTAACCATTCTGGCCACCGGCGCCGCGTCGGTTGGAAGAGAAGAGTACCGACTTGCCGTCGGCACTCCACGACGGTCGCCAGTTCACAGTGCCGTCCTGCGTGAGCTTCTGTCGCGTCCCGTCCGACCGCCGGATCCAGAGATGCGTGGCGCCATCGCTCACGCTGACCGCGAGTGCTTTTCCGTCCGGCGAGAGCGCCGGGTATCCGAAATCAGCCCGCCACCCCGAGTCGACCGGCGACGCTCGGCCATCCCTCGCCACCCACACCAGCTCGGCCGGCGCACGGGGTCCGGTACCAACAGCATAGAGTGCCACGCCCGTCGTCGACAGCGCGAATGAGCCGGGGATTACGCCGTCGATAATCGGAACTGATTCCGATGTGGTGACGAGTTTTTGTGGATCGAATCCCATGGCGTACAACCCGCCATTCCTGTCGGTGTAGAGCAGGTGACCCGTCGGCGAGAACCAGGCGCCGGCGACGTTTGGCACCAGCACGCGACCCGTCCCGGTCGCGAAGTCCGCCACCCGAACCGAGGATTCAATGGCGCAATTACCGGGGCATGCGGTGAAGAGCACGCCCTTGCTGCCCGGCAGTGGCGAGATAGAAAGGATCGATTGTCCACCGACTGCACTGTCCGGCAATACCGGCGCACTCTTGCCGCCGTTGGCGGAGACGCGCCGAATATAGCCACCGCTCCCACCACCTCCGACGTAGACGATCGTGTTGTCGTCCAGCCAGGCCGCGGTCGTGTAGATCGGGTTCACGCTGTCAGCCAGCGTGATCGAACCGCCGCCGCCTACCGCAACCTTGCGGAGTCTGCTGTCCGTGGTGACGTAGCCGATCCACTTGCCGTCGGGGGAGAAGAAGGGTGAAACCCCGCGCTCGGTGCCGATGATCGGCGTCGCGGCTCCTTCGTTCCGGAGCTTCCGCATCAATTGCACCGTGCCGGATACCGAGTCGACGAACACGATGCTCGAGCCATCGGGCGCAATGGTCGCACGCGTGATGGCTTGTGCGGCGCCCGGGGAGAGGAGGGAGGCGATCGAATGCTGCCAGAGCGTGACGCGCTGGCGGGTGACTGCGGGGGTTGGTGTTGGGCGGAGCCAGCCGAGGAGCGCCGCGATTGCTAGCGCGGACACAAAGAGGAGAGACGAGAGACGAGAGACGAGAGACGGCGAGGTCCTTTTCACGTCTTTCGTTTCTCGTCTCTCGTCTCTCCCATTGCTTGTCAGTGCACTGCTGAATTCCGCTGCGGTGGCAAAGCGATCAGCCGGCAGTTTCTCGAGTGCGCGCAATACTGCGTTCTCAACTCCGGCAGGTACCGCCTTCCGTTGTGTGGCGATGCTGCGCGGTTCTTCCGTGATCAGGCGCGCGACGATTGCCTGGACCGTTGGACCCGTGAACGGCGCTTCGCCGACCAGCATTTCGTAGGTCACCGCGCCGAGGGCGTAGATGTCGCTGCGGGCGTCGATCATCTTCTCGCCCATCGCCTGTTCCGGCGACATGTACTGTGGTGTGCCGAGCGAGAGGCCAGTTTGTGTCATCCGCGTGCCACCGGCGTGCTGCACGGCGAGCGCGATGCCGAAGTCGGCGACGAGCGCGTGCCCGCCCTGCAGCAGGATGTTCTCCGGCTTGATGTCGCGGTGCACTACGCCAAGTCCGTGGGCGTAGCCGAGCGCGTCAGCCACTTCGCGCGCGACACGAACTGCGTCCTCAACCGGCAATTGCTGCTCGCGGTCGAGGCGCGCCCGCAACGTCTCGCCAGTGACCAGCGGCATCACATAGTAGAGGAGGCCGTCGGCTTCACCGGAATCGAGCAGTGGTAGAATGTGCGGATGCTGTAGTCGTGCGGTGGTGCGGATCTCGCTCAGGAAGCGCTCACCACCGAGCGCGGCGCCGAGATCGGGGTGCAGCACCTTGATAGCGACGTCACGATCGTGCTTGATGTCGTGCGCGAGATAGACGGTGGCCATGCCACCGGCGCCGAGCTCACGATCAATGTGGTAGCGGTCTGCCAATGCGGCGGCCAGGCGGTCACTACTCATCTGGTTCCTTTCTTGTCTGCCAGCAACATCTCCCGGATAATCACGGCGTCCTGACGATCCTGCGGACGGTTCGCTGCCTGCTTGGAGCGCAGGATGTCGCCGAGCGACGCGGCGAACAGCGGCTTGCCGTGAAGCTCGAAGCGCACCGCGTGCTC
>JANYCP010000338.1 GCA_025360265.1 Gemmatimonadota bacterium | reverse complement strand
CACAGGTACCTGGGCGGTACTTGAGGTCCGCGACAACGGAGCTGGCATTGAAGCTGGCGGGTTCATTCACCTGCTGGAACCGTCGTCACGCGGACTGCCGTTTGAGTCCTCGCTCTCCTTGTCCACGGTCGCGTCGGTGGTCACTGAAGCTGGTGGGCACGTGATCCTCGACATGCCTGACGAAGGTGGGACGATCCTCGCTGCCTGTTTCCCGGCAGTGGAGGCGCCACGTATTCGTCAGCCGGCCACCGGCACCGCCAGCGCGATCCTGATTGTCGATAATGATGAATGGTCCCGGATGTCGGCGGCGCGCACGCTGCGACATGCTGGGTTCGGTGTGCTGGAGGCGGGGCATGTCGACGATGCGCTTGAACTCCTGAATGACGTCGCCGGTTCGTGTGTCAGGCTCATTGTGGCTGACGCCAAGTTGCTGCTGGCGGGTCCGCGTCCCTTGGGCGAGAGGATTCGCCGCGACCGCCCGGAGATCGAGATCGTGGTGACGGCGAACCATCGATCGTCGACTGGCGGCGATGGGAATACGCCGGTCTTGACCAAGCCGTTCGCCCCTGAAGACCTGCTCCACACCATCCGGGACCGGCTGCTGGCCCTTTCATGAACCGTGGCTGCTTGGATTAGATTGGCCGCAGTCAATACGCAGCCAGCAGCCACTACGAGAGAGCCGATGAAAGCCAATGATATTCGCAAGGGGATGGTCATCTATTACGATGGCAAGCCCCATCAGGTCATGGACTTTACCCACCGTACCCCGGGGAACCTCCGGGCGTTCGTGCAGGTCCGGTTGCGCAACCTCAAGTCGGGGATGGCAACCGACCACCGCTTCAGCGCTACCGAGAACGTCGACGAGGCTCGCCTCGACACCAAGGGGATGCAGGTCCTCTACGCCGACGGCAACGGTGTGCACGTCATGGACGCGATCACCTACGAGCAGTTCACCCTCGATCCTGATGTGGTGGGTGACGACGCGCCCTGGATGCTTCCCGAAATGAAATTCGATTGCACCTGGCTCGAGGGGCGGCCGATCTCATTCCAGTTGCCGAGCTCCATTGAACTGGAGGTGACCGAGACAGCACCGGTGATGAAGACAGCCACCAAGTCAGCCAGCGCCAAGCCGGCCAAGCTGAGCAACGGCGTGACGATCAACGTCCCCGACTTTGTAGGCCAAGGGGAAAGGGTCCGAGTGAATCCACGTGAGAAGATTTACATCGAGCGAGTGAAGTAAGCGGGAGAGACGAGAGACGAGAGAGGGGGCCCCGATTGCTTCGGAGCCCCCTCTCCCGTCTCTCGTCTCTCGTCTCTCGTTACAAGCCGCCGCCTCGTCCACCCCGGCCGCCGCCCGCGCCGCCGCCTGCACCGCCGGGACCACCGAATCCGCCCCGGCCATTACCGAACAAATTCAGCTGCGGGTTCTTGACCGAGTCCGGCAACAGCGCCCACTGCACGTCGTTCAGGATCTTCTGCACGCCGTCGCGCTCAGCGCGCGACAGTGTGCCGACCGTCATCTGGAACGGCCCGATCTTCTGCATCAGTGAGCCGACGTCGGCTGCCGAGCCAGCGAGGTTGACCTTTTCCACTTCCGGGCGAATGCTGTCAACGGCCTTCCGAACGAGAACCATGATCGAATCCGACAGGTGCTGCAGCTCGTTGATCTGTTCCTTCGTCAGCGCCAGCGAATCCTTCCGGGTGATCGTATTGAGTGCAACATCAGCCTTCTTGAAATGCACCATCGCGCTGTCGAGTGCGCTGCCACCGGTGGTCGCGCCGCCGAGGCCGCGTGCCAGGTTCTGGATCGCCTGCGTCCGCTGGTCGTAGCCGATCGCGTACGACATGCGCAGCTGCAGCTGGAACGGCGAGCGAATCGCCGTGGCGCTCGAGCTGGTGTTGCCGAAGCGGCTGTTGACCGAGTACTTGAACGTGTTGCTCGCCGGATCGAAGCCCTTGACGGTCAACAGCGTAGCATCGGGATTCACGTTGCCGCCCCACCCGCTGAGGTTGTTTGAGCCATGGATCAGCTCATCCAGCCCGCCGAGGGTGTTGATCGCCTGCACTGACAGCGCCAGCCGGCTGTTGAACAATCCCGGCCGGACGTTGACCTGCAGGTTGAGCGAAGGCCGCCACGGGCCAACGCAGCTGTTGCGGTTCGCGATCACGCTCATCTGCGCCTGAAGGCAGGTGCGAGCATTGCCCGACGTCGAAGCGAGCAGTGCGTTCATGCCGTTGGCCACCGCGGTATCCGCGACGGTCGCCGGATTGAAGACGAAAGCGCGGTCGTTGCGGCTTGAGCCGTCGCCGTTGATGTCGCCCTGCACAACCGGGGTGTACGGCTGACCGGACGTGAGGCCGATGTTGGTGCTCAGTTCGAAGGTCGGCGTGATCGGCCATGACACCTGGAACTGGAAGTTGTGCCTGCGCTGCGCGCTCGACGTCGCCCACTCATAGAGATTTGGATCGCCGGCCGTGACGTTGCCGCCACCACCGCCACCAAACCCGCCGCCTGAACCACCCTGATCCTGCGCACTCATCAACGTGTAGTTCAGCGAAAGGGAGATCTGCTTCGTGGTCGTGCCTGACACGGAGAAGGTGATTTGCTTCGTCTTGTTCTCCAAGCCGCTGAACACCTGCGTCACCGACCCGAAGTTGACATCCTTGCGCGATGCCGAGAGGGGCACCTGACCGGTGGTAGCGAAGATCTGCGCCGGATCAGCGAAGTACGGACGGTTCGCTTCGTTACCGATATTGAACTTGGCGGTCTCGTTCAGGTTGTAGTCGCGGGAAGCCGACTGCCCGATACCATGCACGTACGAGGCATCCACGGTGAACTGGACCCGCTGCGTAATCCGGCGGGTGAGGCCGAACGACACGCGCTGGGTTTTTGCGGCGCCATAGTTCGCGTCATACGTCGTGATGTTCGGCTTGCCAGTGATCACCGGTGTCGACTGGTTGTCGCGGCACTCGCTCGGGATGCTTAGCGTGTCCGCCAGATAACCCTGCCAGTTCGGTGTCGGCACGGCACCGCCGGTGCAATAGAGCTGCGTCTGCGCACCAATAAGGCCCGACTGCGCCTGCGCCGTACCCGGCAGCGTCGCTGGCATCGTGCCGCGGAACACACCGAACCCACCGCGAAGCGTCAGCAGCGGCGGTGCAAATCCGCGCTGCGCCTGGCCCTGCTGTTCCGGCGCGGCGATCGAGTACGAGAACCCGATGCGCGGCGAGATATAGAACTCGCTCGGCAAGACATGTGTGTCGAGCGGGTTGTTGTTCACATCCTTGAATTCGTTGTACACGGAATCATTGCGGAGCGGCGCGCCGGTGTAGGCCGAGTGCTCGAAACGGATACCATAGTTGAGCTGCAGATTGCCGCCGCCGTTGCCGCCGGGGCCTCCGCGACCGCCACCACCCTGCTGATCGCCGCCCGCGCCACCACGACCGCCGCCGCCGCCAAATCCACCGCCCTGGCCACCGTTGTTCTGGTTGTTGTTGCTGGTGCGTGGGCGCCAGGCGTCGCTCAGGTACACGGCTTCATTCGCCACGCCGCCCGCCCGCACGCTCGGCTGGAGCGTCCGGGTAAACGATGACGGCAGGTTGTTCTGGAAGTCGCTCAGTGTCGCGTAGGTGAAGGTGCCGTAGCGATTGCCGGTCTGGTCCTGCGAGAAATCCGACTTATTGCCATACAGCCCGAGGGCGTAGCGATGCACGCCGCCGCCGGTCAGCATGGAAAGTTCGTTGGTGAATTCAAGTGCCTTGGTAATGTTGTCGCGCGGCATGCCGCTGTTGCCGCCAAAGCCGAACGTCGTCTGCGACACACCACCCAGGGAGTCTGGCGAGTAGTTAGTGACGCGGCCAACTGGCGTGAAGAGGAACGGCGTCTGCTTGGTGTCGTTCCACGAATAGCCACCAACAAACGAGTTGATCATGCCGTTATCGAAGCGCGACGAAACGCGCAGGCCGGCGCTCGCAGCGTTGCCGGTGTTATTGCCGCCAACCTGCGAGAGCGAGGTTGAGCCGATGCTCTGCGGGTCGGTCCCGTTCAGCTGCAGCTGGCCGGTGAAAGTGATCACGTGAATCAGGCCGGCGTTCCAGTCGGCGCGCAGCACGCTGCTGAAGCGATCGGTATTCCGGTTCGACGCGATCGTGCCGGCGCGATCAGTGAGCCCGAGTCCATTGACGATGTTGATGAACTTGTTCACGGAGTCCGACGAGACACCCAGGCGCGACAGCGTGGCCGGATCTCCCTTGGCTGCGTCAAGCGAGGGAATCGGATTGATCTGGCGGCTCACGTTGAACGAGCCGAAGAGGAAGAACTTGTCGCGAACGATCGGTCCGCCGAAACCGGCGCCGAAAGCTTCGTTGGTCTGGCCGGCGCCGAACGTGCTTCCTGTGTTGCCGCCGAATGCCAGGCTCTGGTTCTGGAAATTGCTGCTGAGTGAGCCACTCACCCGGTTGCTGCCACCCTTTGTGGTGACGGACACCATGCCGCCAGAGAAATTGCCCTTCGACACGTCGTAGTTGTTCGTGGTGACACGGGTGTTACGCACCGCATCCTGTGGTACGCTGCTGCTCGAGGTCGTTACGCCGTTCACGACATACGTGTTCGACGCGGCGCTCTGGCCCGCCACGGAGAACGTCGCGGCGGTCGAGTCGGTGCCACCCGTGAGGATGACGCCCGGTGCAAGTGCAGCGAGGGCTGCGAGGTCGCCAGCGTCGATCGGCAGGCGCAAGGCCTGGTCGCCGGAGAGATTGCGTGACTGTTCGCCGGCCGAGACGCGGCCGTCGAGCTGATCCACGTTCACGCGCCGATTGGCATTCGCGACGAGGTCGTTCAGCTGAACCGGCTTCTCACCGAGCTTGATGTTGAGCACGATGCGATCGTCATCGCTCTGTCGCGCCACGTTATAGATCTGCGGCGTCTTGCCGATCGCCTTGACGCTGATGCGATACTGGCCAGTGCCGTCCTGGAAAATGATCTGGTAGGTGCCCTTGTCGTTCGTCGTCGAACGCCGCGTCACTTCGGTCTCGATGCTGAACGCTTCAACAACGGCCCCCGCAACTGGCTTGCCTGATGCGTCGGTCACCTTGCCGGTGATGATGTCGAGGGTTCCCTGCGCGTGCAGCGGGTGCGCGGCCAACGCGGCAATTGTCACCAGCAGGGCCAAGGCACTCGCGAATCGAGCGAACGAGCGAACAAGCATGTTGGGTCCCGGTATCATGGTCAGCGGTACGAGCCTCGGCCGGAGCGCCCAGTCGCACCTCGGCCATGGTACGGGGTGAGTGGGGGAAAAGTTGAGGGATGAAGGGTATTAAAGGCGGCGCTAACGCCCCAAGCGGGCGTCAGCCGGATGAGAGATATGTAAATAGTTGTGGTACAAACACTTACGCGGTTATTGCCCGCCACCACCGCGTCCGCCGCGGGCGCCACCGGCGGCGCCGCCTCCCCGACCGCCGGCGCCAGCCGCCGGGCCGGTGAGGTTGGCGGACGGGTTCTGGACGTAATCGGGCAGGAGCGACCACTGCACGTCGGTCAAGATCTTTCGCACCGCGTCATGGACCGACGTCTGCTCGCGAACGGCAACGCCGGTGAATGTGCGAATCGCAGCGTTCAACGCGGTCAGGTCTGCGGCGGTCTTCGCCTTCTGCACCTTGTCGACATTGATGATGAGCGTGTCGATCTGCGGCTTCATGAAATCGGCACTCGAATCACGCAACGCAGTGAGCGCCTTGATCTGTGACGGGATCAGTGCGAGCGAATCCTTGCGGGCGAGCGCCGCGGTCGCCGCGTTCTGTCGGTTGAAGCGCACCAGGAATGAATCGACCAGTGTCTTGGCGGTGGCAGGCTGAATGTTGCCGCGACCCACTTGCTGGATCTGCAGCGTCCGCTGATCGAACCCGATGGCGTATCGCACTTGGAGTTGCAGCTGGAACGGCTGCCGGATCGCGGTGGCGCTCGAACTGGTGTTTCCGAAGCGTTCATTCACGACGTACTTGAATGTGTTGGTGGGTGCGTTGAACCCCTTGACCGTGAGCAGGGTATTGTCGGGTCGGGCGTTGCCGCCCCATCCCTTGAGATTGTTGGTTCCGTTGATCAGTTCGTCGAGCCCGCCGAGCGTGTTGAGTGCGCGCAGCGAGAGCGACATGCGGCGGTCGAATAAATCGGGGCGGTAGTTGACCTGGATATCGAGACGCGGCGTCCACGGCCCAGTGCAGGTGTTGCGCGCGGCGATCGATCCGAGCTGCGCCGCGAGGCACGACCGAGCATTGCCCGAGGTCGACGCAAGCAGGCGCGTCATTCCGTTCGCGACTGCAGTGTCCGGTGTAGTTGACGGATCGAAGATGAACGCCCGATCGTTGCGGCCGGAGCCGTCGCCGTTGATATCACCAGAGACGATCGGTGTGTAGTGCGAGCCGGACGTCATGGCACCGGTTACGGCAACTTCGAGTGCTGGTGTCACGGGCCACTGCATGCTGACCTGAAAATTGTGGCGCCGTTCGTTGCTCGAGGTAGCCCAGTCGTACACGTTCGGGTCACCCGCAGTCTGGTTGCCACCGCCGCCAACCCCGCCGCCGGAGCCGCCCTGGTCGCGAGCGAACATCAGGGTGTACGCCAGCGACATCACAATCTGGTTATTCGTAGTGCCCGACAGGTTGAGCGAAAATTGCTTGGTCTCGTTCTCCAATGCGCTGAACACCGACGTGACGCTGCCGAACGCCGGGTTGATCCGCGACGCCGCGAACGGCACCAGGCCGGTCGTGGTGACGATTTGCGCGGGATCGGCGAAGAACGGCCGATTCGCTTCGTTGGCGATGTGAAAGCGTGCCACCGAGTCGGCAAGGTTGAGATCGCGTGATGCGGCCTGTCCCACACCGCGAATGTAGGAAGCGTCGGCGCTCAGGTTGATTCGCGTGGTGATGCTGCGTTGGAGGCCGATCGAGGCGCGCTTGGTTTTCGGTGCGCCATAGTTCGGGTCGTACGTGGTCACTGTTGGCCGCGCCGTAATCACCGGCGTCGACTGATTGTCCACGCATTGCGACGGAATGTCGTTCTGGTTGTGCGCATAGTCGTTCCAGTCGGGGATCGGCACGGCACCACCGACGCAGAAGAGCTGCGTCTGCGCTGTGCTGAGTCCCGATTGCTGCTGCGCAGTGCCCGCCAGCGTGCCGGGCATGGTGCCGCGGAAGATACCAGCGCCACCACGGATCACGATCAGCGGTGCGACGAAGCCCCGCTGACTCTGTCCTTGCTGCTCGGGCCGCGGAATGCTCAGCGAGAATCCCACCCGCGGCGAGAGGTAGAACTCGCTCGGCAACTGATCCGTCCTCACCTTGAACTCATGGAACACTGAATCGTTCAGCGCCGGCGCACCAACGAACGACGAGTGTTCCAGGCGCACGCCGTAGATCAATTGGAAGTTGCTGTTGCCGCCGCCACCGGCGCCAGTGCCAATGTCGCCACCACCGCCGCCGCGTCCGCCGCGCCCACCGCCCCCTCCACCGCCGCCACGACCGCCACCGCCCGCGTTCGCTCCACCGCGCGCACCCGGCCGTGTCGTGCGCGGGCGCCACGCGTCGCTCAGGTAGATCGCTTCGTTCCACGCGCCGCCGTCACGAATCGTCGGCTGCAGCGTGCGAGTGAACTGCGACGGCACGTTGTTAATGAAATCGTTCAGTGAGTTGTAGGTGTAGGTGCCGAATCGGTTGTTCGTCGCATCCTGATTGAAGTGCGATCCGTAGGTGTACAGGCCGAAGGCGAACCGGTGTTCTTGCGTGCCGGGAAGCCAGGACAATTCGTTGGTGATCTCGAGATTCTTGGTGTTGTTGTGGGTCGGCAGGCCGGCGTTGCCGCCAAATCCCAGCGTCGTGGTGGCGATGTGTCCCGAGTCGAGCGTCGACTGATTGGTGACGCGTCCCACCGGCGCGAACAGGAACGGATCGGACTTCTGGTCGCTGATCGAGAAGCCGCCGCGGAACTGGTTGACCCAGCGTCCCATCCGCGACGCGACCTGCAGGGACAGCGCTCCGCTGTTCCCGACGACATTGCCGCCAACTTGCTGCAGCTGCGTCGACGAAATGCGGGTCGGATCCTGGTCGTTAAGCGCAAGGGAACTGCTCACCGTGACAATGTGCGACTGTCCCATGTTCCAGTCGAAGCGATTGAGCGACGTAAGCCCGTCCTGCGTCCGGTTTGGGTCGATGAACCCGGCGAGGTCGGTCAATCCCAGTGACTTCACCTTGTCGATGAACTTGTTGGCCGAGTCAGGTGCCACGCCGAGGCGCAGCATCGTCGTTGGATCGGCAAGATTGAGTGCGGCAACCGGATTGAGTCGACGATTGAGCTGGAGCGAACCGAAGAGGAATACCTTGTCGCGCTTGAGCGGACCACCGAATCCACCGCCGAGCTGTTCGTTGGTGTTCCCCGAGCCGAAAGCGTTTCCCGTGTTGCCACCGAAGGCCAGGTTCTGGTCCTGATACTGGCTACTCAGCGATCCGGATACCCGGTTGCTGCCGCCTTTCGACGTGACCGACACGCGACCGCCGGCAAACCCACCAGCTGCCACATCGTAGGTATTGGTGGTGACTCGCGTCGTGCGCACCGCGTCCTGAGGGACCGTCGAACTCGTGGTGGTCTGCCCGTTCACGACATAGGTGTTCGACTCAGCGCTCTGTCCAGCGAACTGGAACGTCGCCGCCGTGGAGTCGGTGCCAGCGGTCAGAATGACCCCCGGTGCGAGTGCCGCCAATGCGGCGAGGTCGCTCGCATCGATCGGCAGGCGCATCGCCTGATCGCCGGTAATGAACGTCGACGATTCGCCGGCGGTGGTGGCGCGATCGTTTTCCACGGGACGGCGATTGTTGGTGTTGGCGACGATATCGCTGAGCTTGACGGCCTGCGTGCCAAGCTTGATGTCGAGCGAGATCCGGTCGTCATCTGGCTGGCGCATCACATTCTGGATCCACGGCTGGTGGCCGATGGCCCGGGCGGTGATGCGATACTGGCCGCCACCGTCGTTGAAGATCAGGGTGTAGCGACCTTTGGCGTCGCTGGTGGTGCGCCGGGTGACGTCCGTCTCGATGCTCAGACCTTCGATGACGGCGTTGGGAACCGGTTTGCCGGCTTGGTCGTATACGGTGCCAGAGATGATGTCGACGTTGCCACCCTGGCCGGCGGCGCGCTCGGCGCCGACAGTGCCAAGGATGCACGCTGCGGACAATGCGATGAGGGCTCGCAATGACGAACGATGCAACATTTTTCTACCCGGGGTCGAAAGGAGATTCTGGCCCGCGTCCGGGCCACCTGCACCACGGAGTTAGCTACGCCGCGTCGGTTGCGAAGGTTGACCCTCGACTCGCCGCTGCGCGGCTCGCTCGGGTTGACTCTCGACTCGCCGCTGCGCGGCTCGCTCGGGTTGACGCTCGACTCGCTGCGGCGCGGCTCGCTCGGGTTGACTCTCGACTCGCTGCGGCGCGGCTCGCTCAGGTTGACTCTCGACTCGCCGCGGCGCGGCTCGCTCGGGTTGACCTGCCAAGCACGTCAGGTCGACCGAGCGGCGAAGCCGCGAGTGGAGACCTATCTTTCCCGACATGACGTCACCGAACGCAACGCCAAAGAAAAAGGTCACCAAGGACATTGCGTGGCGCGAAGCGCGCGAACTCCTCTGGCTGCACCGAAAGCGCCTCGCCCTGGGCACGGCCCTGATACTGCTCAATCGCCCGGCTGGTCTCGTCCTGCCATGGGCAAGCAAGATCGTCATCGACAAGGTGCTCCCGGCCCATGATGCCCATCTCCTCGGGCTCCTTGCACTCGTCGTCGGCGGTGCGGTCTTGATTCAGGCTGTGACATCGTTCGGGATCTCACAGCTTCTTGGCGTGGCCGCCCAGAAGGCGATCACGGAAATGCGGCGCGATGTGCAGGAGCATCTGATCCGGCTGCCGGTCCGGATGTTCGATGCAACGCAGACCGGTCAACTGGTGTCGCGGGTGATGAGCGATGCGGAAGGGATCCGCAACCTG
>JANYCP010000255.1 GCA_025360265.1 Gemmatimonadota bacterium | reverse complement strand
CCGCCGTACCGATTGGGTTGCCCAGCGAGTCGAGGATGCGGATCGTCTCGCCATCCTTGGCTTTTCGATCGTAAATCCAAATGGATTGGTTGGGTCCGGACGCCACGTCGGCAGCAAGCCCGATGTCGAGCTTCGCCAGGTCAATGCGGTTGGTCTCGACGAGTTCATGATACCAGACGATCCCCTGCGAGTGTGGCGGAAACACTCCGTCAGCGGGAGATGAGATGAAGATTGTGTCAGCCACGGTCCGGCGGTGCACCGGGCCTTCGTTGCGTTCGCACGCGACGATAAGCAGCAAGAGCAGCAAGAACGGGCGTAATTGGTTCATTCCGCGACCTCAGTGCAGGGCCGGGGCGGGTCGAGAGGGTCCCGCAGCGAGGCGTGGATCGAGCGCCCAACAATCGATTGCCATGCACCGGAACGTCAGCGCGAGATCCACGGAGCAAGGGACCCTCTCGGCCCGCCCCGGCCCCGCCCCTAGTGAAGCTCGCCGACCACGCTCTCCACTGCGTCCCGCAAACTCCGCGACACAATGAGATCTCGCACGGCAGCGAGGTCTCCGGTCATGATCCGGTCGGCGTCGAGCGGCGGCACCACACTGCGCACCAGCTTCACTGCTGCACCCACACCGGGCCCGGCTTCAAGCGGCTTGTGGAATTCGAGGGCCTGGGTCGCACTCAGCACTTCGATCGCAATCACCCAGCGCGCATTTTCCAGGATCATCGCACACTGCCGCGCCGCGGTAGTGCCCATCGAAACATGATCTTCCTGATTGGCGCTAGTGGGAATTGAATCGACTGACGCAGGATGCGCGAGCACCTTATTCTCGCTCACGAGCGACGCGGCGGTGTACTGCGAAATCATCAGTCCCGAATGCAAGCCGCCCTGATGCGCGAGAAACGCCGGTAATCCACTCACCGCCGGATCCATCATGTGCTCCACCCGTCGTTCCGCGATGTTCGCCAGTTCGGCGATTGCGATTTTGGCGTAGTCCATCACCAGCGCGATTGGCTGCCCGTGGAAATTGCCGGCAGAGATCACAGTGTCATCTGCCGCGAAGACCAGCGGATTATCGGTCACCGCATTGATCTCGCGCGTCAAGACCTCGGCCGCATGTCGGCAGGCATCGCGTGATGCACCGTGCACCTGCGGCACGCACCGCAGCGAATACGCATCCTGAATCTTGTTACAGTCGGCGTGCGAGGCATGAATCGGCGATTCAGCAGAAATCTTCAGCACGTTGGCGGCCGATTCCACCGCACCCGGATGGCCGCGAATCGCCTGAACGCGAGGGTCGAATGGCGACCGCGATCCTTTCAGCGCTTCAAGCGTCATCGTGGCGGCGATGTCGGCCGCCGTGGCGAGTTGCAGCGCATCGAAGATCGTCAGTGCACCGATTGCTGTCATGGCCTGCGTGCCGTTGATCAGGGCGAGCCCTTCCTTCGCTTCCAGTGTCACCGGCTTGAGCCCGACTTGCGCGAGAGCACCGGCCGCAGGCAACACGGCATCGCCAAACGCGACGTGTCCTTCGCCTATCAACGCGAGCGCCATGTGCGCCAGTGGTGCCAGGTCGCCGCTGGCACCAACGGACCCCTGTTGTGGAATGACCGGATGAATGCCGTGATTCAACATACCGAGCAACAATTCGATCACTTCAACGCGGATGCCACTGAAGCCAAGCGAGAGCGACTGGGCGCGAAGCAGGAGCATGCCACGAACAACTTCCTGTGACAGCGGTTCGCCGACACCCATGGCGTGCGAGCGCACGAGATTGCGCTGCAACTGCTGCACGTCTGCCGGCGCGATGCGCACGTTGGCGAGCTTCCCAAAGCCCGTCGTGACGCCGTAGACCGTCCGCCCTTCGGCGACGATTCGCTCGATGTAGTCGCGGCTTTTCACAATGCGGGCGTGCGCATCGACCGAGAGCGCAACTGGCGCGCCGTCGTTGGCCACACGCATCACGTCCGCAAGCGTGAGTAGCGTGCCAACCATGATCGTGTCGTTCGCTGGCGTGGTCAGAAGGTCAGCTCCTTGCCGCCAATAAAGATCCGGTCGACCGGCGTGCCGCCAAGAGTGTACACGATGTCCCGCCAATCGGGGAAATCTGTGATGATGAAGTCGGCACGTTGTCCCGCCCGAATTCGACCAGTGTCACGCAGCCCCAGTGCCGCCGCGGCATTGGCGGTGGCCGCGGTGAGCGCCTCGCACACTGACAGGCGGTTGATCCGCACGGCGAGCGCCATGGCGAGCTGGGTCGAAAAGAGCGGCGAAGAGCCGGGGTTGAGATCGGTGCCCACGGCCACGGCCGCACCGGCGTCGATCAATGCACGACCGGGTGCGGCCGGAATACCGAGATGCAGCGACACACCGGGCAGCAACACGGCAACCGTGTCGCTTGCGGCGATCGCGGCGACTTCGGCGGGCCCGGACACCTCGAGATGATCGACGGACAACGCGTTG
>JANYCP010000242.1 GCA_025360265.1 Gemmatimonadota bacterium | reverse complement strand
CACGCACGAGATTCCGCGCGACCTCCCCCGCACCGGCATCAAATCGGTGGTCACGTTCGCCGATCTCATCTTTGAGAAGCATCCGAAGTACTTCCCGCGCATCGATCGCTGGAGCTATCGCTGGCGGTATCGCTGGAGCGCAGCCCACGCCGACGCAATCGTCGCTATCTCCGCGCAAACGCGTGACGATCTGGTCGAGCTCTACCACATCGATCCGGCGCGGATCGCGATCGTGCCACCGGCACGCAATCCGATCTTTGCCGCCAACGCGACTGACGGTGACCGGGCAACGATCCGATCGAAGTACGGTCTGCCAAACGAGTTTCTCCTCTCGGTTGGAACGCTCGAACCGCGAAAAAATCAGCAGATCCTGATTGGAGCGCTGCAGCGAGCACGAAAAGGCGGCCTTCCTCCATTGGTCCTGGTCGGTCGAGACGGTGGCAGCCACGACTTCCTCGAAAAGCTTTCTCGCGGACTGGGCCTTCGCGATCGGGTGATCTTCTTGAGTCACGTCGAAACGGCGGACCTCCCTGCCCTGATGCAGTCTGCCACCCTCTTTCTCTATCCATCGCAGATCGAAGGTTTCGGCATGCCGATCGTCGAGGCGCTCAGCGCCGGAACACCAGTGGTGGCGTCCGCTGGCGGCTGTTTCGTCGAAGCAGGGGGGCCGGGCTCTCGCTACGCCGGTGCCGGAGATGTGGACGCGTGGGCGGCGGCGATTACCGACTTGGTGGCCGATTCTCAGGCCCGCGACCGGATGCGAGGCGCCGGAATCGTGTACGCCCGGCAATTCGATGGCGACCGGGTGGCGGCGCGGCTCTTGGGTGTCTACGATGCTGTCATGACGAAGCGGGCACTGCCATGAAATGGGTGATTGGAATCGACCTCGGCGGCACCAATTGCGTCGTTGGTGCGGTCGCCGCGGACGGATCACGGGTGATCGGTGATCACAGCCGTCCAACGCTGCCACGGCGTGGCGAAGCGGCCGTGATTGGTGAACTCATTGCGATGGCGAAGATCACGATTGACGAGGTGAAGCGCGCCGATCCGGGGGCCGAGATCCTCGGGCTCGGTGCCGGCGCCCCCGGTCCGCTCGACATTCATCGCGGCATCGTCGTCCTCACGCCGAATCTCGGTTGGACCAACGTGCTGCTGCGCGCACGGCTCAGCGAAGCGCTCCAACTGCCAGCTGCTCTTGAGAACGACGCCAACTGCGCCGTACAGGCCGAATGCTGGGTTGGTGCGGCCCGCAACGGCCAGTGCGTGATCGGTCTCACGCTTGGCACCGGCATCGGCGGCGGCATCGTCATCGATGGGAAGCTCAGTCACGGCGCGTCGGACGCGGCTGGCGAGTTTGGCCACATGGTGATCGATTTCAATGGTCCGATTTGTGGTTGCGGCAATCGCGGCTGCATCGAGGCGTACGCCAGCGGGGTCAACATCGCGCGGCGCGCCAAGGAGATGATGGCGGCGGGACAGCAGAGCGCGCTCACCGCGATGTCGGACAACGATCCCGAGCGCGTCACCGCAATGTTGGTGTATGAGGCGGCGGCGAGCGGCGATGCAGTGGCACAGCAGGTCGCCGACGACACGGCGCGGTATCTTGGCATCGCCGTGGCCAACCTCGTCAACATCTTCAATCCGGATACGGTGGTGATCCTTGGCGGCGTGATTCACGCCGGGGATGCGCTGTTTGTTCCGTTGCGCTGCGAAGTGACGGCGCGAGCGTTCAAGCCCTCCACCGATGCATGCCGAATCGTACCTGGTGCACTCGAAGGACTCGCGGGCGTGTATGGTGCCGCGAAGGCATTTCTCGACCAGCGCGCGTCGGGAGTGATCTGATGCCACGCGTCGGCGTACTCGGCTCGCTGGTCTGGGATGAAATCCACGGCCGCGATCCGCTCTCACCCATCGCAGAGGAGTGGGGTGGGATTGCCTACTCGCTGGCTGCGATGGACGCTGCGTTGCCGGACGACTGGGAGCTCGTGCCACTGATCAAGGTGGGCCGCGACCTGGCGCCGCAAGCGGCTGATTTTCTGCGGGCCCTCTCGCATCTCGCTCCGGGCGCGCGCTGTATTGAGGTGCCGGTGGCGAACAATCGTGTCACGCTGCGCTATCAGTCCACCCAACGGCGCTGCGAACGCATGAGCGGTGGCGTCCCGGGGTGGACGTGGCCGGAACTCGGCCCAATGGTCGCCGACCTCGACGCGCTCTTCGTCAACTTCATTTCCGGGTTCGAGATGTGCCTCGGCACCGCGGAAGCGTTGCGCCAGGGATTCGCCGGACCGATC
>JANYCP010000238.1 GCA_025360265.1 Gemmatimonadota bacterium | reverse complement strand
GCTCACGATTTGATGATGCGTTGATCGTCCCCGGCGAGGTTCGCAGCTCAACCTTTCCGGGGACCTTGTGCGCGTACACCCAATCCTCTTCCTCGTGTTGGCCGGCCCGTCCGCACTGGCGGCACAGTGGCAAGTCGCACTACGTCACGGTACCGCGACCTCGCACGGCGACGCTCAGGCCGACCTCGATCCCGCTCACCCCGAACTGCAGGCCAACCGCCCGCGCACCTGGACCCTCGCGCTTGCTCGCGAATACTCCGGGTGGCGGCTCAGCGCCGACCTACATCGCACCACAGCGGATCTGGCAGAAATCAGTGCGTCGTCAAGCGTGACGACCAACTCCGTGCTCGCCGCTTGGGGCGTTGGGCTCGAAGCGGCTCGCCGTATCGCGGGACGCATTGGAGTGCCGTCACTGCTGCTCGGCGGCGGGGTAACCGTAGATCGCTGGACATTCGATGTTGCCGAGAACGCCCCGCGGACGCGCATCGCGGTGCGCGGTGCGCTCGAGGCGGAATTGCCCATCAGCCGGACGTGGAGTGCGGTGATCCGGGGTGAGTTGCTCAACGGATCATCGGTGTTCACGCCGGAGGAACTGCCAGAGGGATTCTCGACGCGCCGCGCGACCCGGCTCGGGATTGCGCTCGGCATCGCGCGTCTATGGTAAGCGCTATTCGACCGTGACGCTCTTGGCGAGGTTGCGCGGCTGGTCGACGTTGCAGCCGCGATTGACGGCGACGTAGTACGACAGCAGCTGTAGCGGAATGACCGTCAGGATCGGCGTGAGCAAGTCGAGTGTCTCCGGCACGATGAACGTTGCTTCGGCCAGACGCGATATCTCCTCGTCGTCCTTGTTCACGATGGCGATGATCTTGCCGCCGCGAGCACGAACTTCCTGGATGTTCGACACGATCTTGCCGTGCACGGCATCGCGTGGTGCGACCACAACGACCGGCATGTTCTCGTCGATCAGCGCGATCGGGCCGTGCTTCATTTCCGCCGCCGGATATCCCTCGGCGTGGATGTACGAAATTTCCTTGAGCTTGAGCGCACCCTCGAGGGCCACCGGAAAATTGACGCCGCGGCCCAGATAGAGCGCGTTGGCGGAGCCGTCGAACCGGGACGCCAGCGCCTCGATGTCGCCGGAGCGATCGAGAATCTGCTGGACCTGCGCCGGTAGCTTCTGCAGCGCCTCGATATAGCGGCGGCCTTCGAGCAACGACATGGTGCGGAGCCGCGCAAAGCGCAGCGTCACCATGGCCAGCGCCACGACCTGTGAGGTAAACGCCTTGGTGCTGGCCACGCCGATTTCCGGACCGCAGCGCAAGTACATCCCGCCATCGACTTCACGGGAGATCGTCGAACCGACCACGTTGACAAGTCCCAGCACGCGGGCGCCGCGCTGCTTGGCTTCCACCAGTGCTGCGAGCGTGTCGGCCGTTTCTCCCGACTGCGAGATCGCGATCACCAGCGTCTCGGCGTCGACGATCGGATTGCGATAGCGAAATTCTGACGCGTACTCCACGTCAGTCGGAATGCGCGCCAATTCTTCGATCATGCTCTTGCCGATCAGCGCCGAGTGCCATGACGTACCGCACGCGGTGATGATGATTCGCTTGACCTTCTTGGCATCGTCATCGGAGAGTTTCAGGCCGTAGACGCGCACGTTGCCGGTTTCCTCGAGCAAGTGGCCACGCATCGTGTTCTCGATGCTCTCCGGCTGCTCGAAGATTTCCTTGAGCATGAAATGATCGAAGCCGCCCCGCTCGATCGTCGCCAGGTCCCATTCGATCTGGTTGACCGGCTTGTCGATCTCGCGCGTCGACAGGGTGCGTACCCGATATCCGTCGGCGGTGAGGATCGCCATCTCGCCGTTGTCGAGATACACCACCGACCGGGTGTGGTCGAGAAGTGCGGACTGATCTGAGGCGACCAGATTCTCGCCGTCGCCAATGCCGAGGATGATCGGCGAGCCGTTGCGGGCGGTGACCAGCGTTCCCGGTTCGTCGGCCGAAATCACCACAATGCCGTACGCGCCAGTCACATCACGGAGTGCCGCGGCGACCGCCTCCTCGAGACTTCCTTCGTACAGTTCGCCAATCAGGTGCGCCAGGACTTCGGTATCGGTCTCCGAGAGAAAGACGTGCCCGCGGGCAAGCAGTGTCTTCTTGATGGCCGTCGCGTTCTCGATGATGCCGTTGTGAATCAGGGCGATGCGCCCAGACTGATCGAGGTGCGGGTGTGCATTGATGGTGGTCGGACCACCGTGGGTTGCCCATCGGGTGTGTCCCATGCCGGTCGTACCGACCGGTTCGTGACCGACGAGCTCACTCGCGAGAATACCAAGCTTTCCCGCCGCCTTGTGAATCTCGATGCCCGAATCGTTGATGACGGCGATACCAGCGGAGTCGTAGCCGCGATACTCCATCCGACGGAGGGCTTCCATCAGGATCTTGGTGGCCTGCTTTGGACCGACGTAGCCGACAATTCCGCACATGTATTCTGGACTCCGTGTTGTATCTGACTGGCTTGGGGCTTGGGGCGTGGGGCGTGGGCCCCCTGCCCTCAGCCCCGGGCCCTTTGCACTAATGCCTCTGCCTCCTCCCGCGTCGGCGCCTCAGCGATCAACCGCACAATCGGCTCGGTGCCCGACGGCCGGACGTGCAACCACCGATCGGACCACCCCAGCCGCAAACCGTCACGGCGGTCGCGTTCCGCATCCGGGAATGCTGCCTCGAGCCGCTGGTACAGGGCCTCCAGATCGCCGCCCCGGCCCGCCTTCGCCTTCACGATGACGTATCTCGGGGCCGCGGCCACCACAGCCGAAAGCCGCTGCCCAGTCAGGGCCAGATGTTGCAAGATGAGGGCCGCCCCGAGGGGCGCATCCCGGCCCACATGAAGCGCTGGCAGGATGACCCCGCCATTGCCCTCACCGCCGAGCAGGGCGCGCTCCTCAACGATCACCCGGGCCACGTTGGCCTCCCCGACCGGGGCCCGCACGAAGCGGCCGCCCGATTCAGCCACCGCGTCGGCTACCACCAGGGACGTGGACAGGTTGGCCACGACAACGGGCGGCGCCCCACCGCCCCGCCCCGTCGCCGCCAGAACTGCCCGTGCCGCAACGGCCAGGGTGTAATCCTCACCAATGGGCCGGCCAGTCTCGTCGACCAGGGCCAGGCGATCCACATCGGGATCGACCGCCATGCCGATGTCAGCGCCACTCTGCTGCACCAGTTCACCGAGTGCGCCGAGATTTTCGGGGACCGGTTCGGGCTCCCGCGGAAATCGTCCGTCGGCCTCGAGATTGATACCGCTCACGCGAACATCGAGTCGATCGAAGAGCGCGAGCATCGTCGGACCGCCGGCGCCACGCACGCAGTCGAGGGCGACGTGAAATTTCCGGTTGCGAATGGCGGCGGCGTCAACGACCGGGAGTGCGAAGATCGCATCGAGATGTCGCGCAATGGCACCATCGTCATGCGACAGTGAACCGATTGTGCTCCAATCCGCTCGTGTGGGGCCCGTCTCCGCGAAGTTGCGCACCGCCGCACCTGCCTCGGCATTGAGAAAGATGCCGTCGGGGCCAACAAACTTGAGCGCGTTCCATTCGATCGGATTGTGACTCGCCGTCAGGATCAGCCCGGCTCCGGCGCGATGATGCTCCACGGCCATCTGCACGGTTGGCGTCGGCGCCACGCCAACATCGATCACATGGACGCCAACCGACTGGAAGCCGGCGGTTGCTGCGCGCGTGAACATTTCGCCCGACGTGCGCGCATCGCGACCAAGCACGACAGCGGTTCCGCCATTGCTGCGCACCCATGCGCCAAGCGCCGCGGCGTGACGGGTCACGAGTTCGGGCGTCAGATCCTTGCCGACAATACCGCGCATGCCGGAAACGGAGACCATCAGAGTATCAGACATAGGGCGCAAAGCTAAGCCGTCCGTGCAGCAGCGGGCAGTGATCCGCACTAGATTCGTCCCGGTCAGACGCGGCCGGAGGATGGATGATCGAGCTGTTTGCCGGGGACAACATGGATGTGCTGCCAGGCCTCGCCGTCGGCCGTTTCGATCTCATCTACATCGATCCGCCGTTCAACACTGGCAAGGCGCAACGGCGGGCCTCTATCACGACGCGCCGCGATCCGGCCGGTGATCGCATCGGCTTTCTGGGTGAACGCTATCGCACCACCCAGACCGGCTCCCACCAATACGCCGACACGTTCAACGATTACCTCGCGTTCCTGACACCCCGCTTGCGCGAGGCGCATCGATTGCTCGCACCAACTGGATCGCTCTTCGTGCACCTCGACTATCGCGAAGTGCATTATGTGAAGGTGCGGCTCGACGAGATCTTCGGCCGGGATTGTTTCCAGAACGAAATCATCTGGGCCTACGACTACGGTGCGCGCGCGACGCGGAAATGGCCAACGAAGCACGACACGATCCTCTGGTACACGAAAGATCCGACCGAGTACACCTTCCGGCTGGATGAGGTCGACCGGATCCCCTACATGGCGCCGGAACTCGTCGGACCGGAAAAGGCCGCGCGTGGCAAGACGCCGACCGACACCTGGTGGCACACGATCGTGAGCCCCACGGGCAAGGAAAAAACCGGATACCCGACGCAGAAGCCGTTGGGCATCCTCGAGCGCATCGTGAAGGTACACTCCGCTCCTGGTGCGCAGCTGTGCGATTTCTTCGCCGGCAGCGGATCGTTTGGTGACGCGGCCGACCGCCACGGTCGCGACGTCCTGCTGATCGACAGCAATCCCGAAGCGATCGACGTCATGCGACGTCGATTCGCCGCCCGCGACCTGCGCGTCGCGCCCCCTCTCGCCCGGCCAGCCTGATGACTCGCACTGCCAACGACACCACGCCCCACAAGATCGCCACGCTCGCCGTCCATGGCGGACAGCAGCCCGATCCGCTCTCCGGTGCGGTGATGCCCCCGATCTATCAGACGTCGACCTATGTGCAGGACGGCCTCAATCGCCCGCACAACGGCTACGAATACGCCCGCACCCGCAACCCGACCCGCGAAGCGTGGGAACGCAACCTCGCGGCGCTCGAGAACGGTGCCGCCGGCTTCGCCTTCGCTTCGGGGCTCGCCGCGCTCGACACCGTGCTCAAGCTGCTCTCCGCCGGTGATCACGTCGTCGTTGGAAACAACATCTACGGCGGTAGTCACCGCCAGATGGAACAGATCTATTCCCGTTTTGGGTTGACGTTTTCATTCGTTGACATGCGCGATTCGGCGAACGCTGCTGCCGCCATCAAGCCGAACACCAAGATGCTCTTCTGCGAGACGCCGACCAATCCGATGATGTTTCTCGCCGACTTGCGCGCGCTCGGCGATATCGCGCAGGCACACGGCGTCCTGCTGGTCACCGACAACACCTTCGCTACGCCGGTGCTGCAGCGACCGCTCGCGTTTGGCGCCGACATCGTTCTCCACTCCACCACCAAATATCTCAATGGGCATTCGGACATGGTGGGTGGCGCGCTGATTGTCTCACGCCCCGATCTCGCCGAGCGGATAGCATTTCTGCAGAACGCAGCGGGCGGCGTGCCGGGACCATTCGACTGCTGGCTGGCACTGCGCGGTGCCAAGACGTTGCCACTGCGCATGCGCGCGCACTGCGAGAGCGCACTCGAAATCGCACAGTGGCTTGCCGCTCGCAAGGATGTGCAGCGGGTGTACTACCCGGGACTGACCACGCACCCGCAGCATGAACTCGCCAAGCGACAGATGTCGGCGTTCGGCGGCATCATTTCGATCGAGCTCGGCGATGTCGATCGCGCCCGTCGCGTGGTGGAAGGGACGAAAATCTTTGCGCTGGCCGAATCACTCGGTGGCGTTGAGAGTCTCATTGGTCACCCGGCATCGATGACCCACGCGTCGGTGCCGAAGGCACTCCGCGACGAGATGGGGCTGACCGATTCGCTGGTGCGGCTCTCGGTGGGGATCGAGGATGTGGGCGATTTGATGGCGGATCTGGATGGGGCGCTAGGGTCGTGAGTCATTGGTCATTAGTCGTGAGGACGCTTCTCATGACCAACGACTAACGACCAACGACTCAGACTGAAACATTCGTACTGACGCCGGCGTAGGTTCATCGTCATCAACCATGAGCTGCTCATGAACACGCTTCCTGCTGCCCGTCCCCGCGTCGCCCTGCCGGACATTGCCCCGGTGTCCTGGGAGCATCCGGCGGATCGCGCCGCCCTCCAGGCGTTGCGAGCGATCCCGGGCGTGGACCAGATCATCCGGAAGGTGCTGGCCATTCTTGGCGGCGAGCGCGGCATCCGGCTGCTCTTCCAGGGCAACGCGGTCCGGTGCGGGCCGACCCAGTTTCCGCGCCTCTGGGGTATGCATCTCGAGAACTGCACGACGTTCGGCTGGGCGAAAATCCCTGAGCTGTACGTGACGCAGACGCCGATCTTCAACGCCGGCGCGTACGGCGTGGACGATCCGTTCATCGTGATTCATTCCTCGGCATTCGAACTGCTCGACGAAGATGAACAGCGCGGTCTGCTCGCCCACGAACTCGGTCATGTCATCAGCGGGCATGCGCTGTACACCACCATCGCAGCGATCCTCGCTCTGGTGTCGCTCGGCGCGTTGCCGCTGCCGCTGGAGATCATCGCGTTGCCAGTGCGGCTGGCGTTCCTTGAATGGTCGCGCAAGTCGGAACTGTCGGCGGATCGTGCTGAGCTGCTCGGATCGCAGGATCTCTCGGCATCGATGCGGATGTTCATGAAGATGGCGGGCGGCGCGAACACCGTGAACGTGCGGCCGGGCGACCTCAACCTCGAACCATTCATGCAGCAGGCCAATGAGTACGCCAACAACAATGAAGGGTTTGACGTGGTCTACAAGCTGCTCAACACGCTGGTCGTGACGCACCCGATGAACGTCGTCCGCGCCGGCGAAGTGCAGCAATGGGTGCAGACCGGTGCGTACGACCGGATCCTGAACGGTGAGTACGTGCGGCGTGGCAGCGAGGCCAATGACCGGCCGCTGCGCGAGGATATGCGGGAAGCCGCAGCCCACTACAAGAGCGAATTCAACGAGTTTGCCGACAACCTCAAGGCGGCGGCCAAGCACGCCACCGACCGGGCGCGCGACA